>JAHCBB010000028.1 GCA_019634635.1 Verrucomicrobiia bacterium | reverse complement strand
CCTATTTGAACGGCATCGGGACCGCTTTGGACCGCGTCGCATCAGCGGGGCGCGTCCGGTCCGGGGCGTGGACGGGATCTCGTTGAGCACCCTGCGCGCCCTCCGGGTCCGGGTCTTCGCCTGAAACCGGCCCGGTCCCGGTTCCTCGCCCCCCATTCTCCAAGGCAATCCATTCGGGCGCAGGCCAAGCGGCCGCCCCGGATCCCTCGCTGGGGGCGGTCATCTGTCATTCCCGTAATCCCCATCCCGCGGGGAATCTCGCGAGTTTGTCGGGCAGGATACGTCCTGCTCACGCCCTGACGATGGACCTGATAGAAACGGCCGGTGTCGAAGCCAGCTTCCTTTGGGTCACTCACTCGGGCCTGTCCCTTCCTCATTGTCCATGGACCTGTCCCTTTGATCCTACCGGGCGAAGGTTGTCCGGGTGAATCCCATGCCGGCTCCATCGAAACAGCGGGTGCTGGTCGAACTCACTGGCCGTTGGCCCGATCACGAACCCATGACGACCGAGGAGTTTCGTCCCTTGGTGGGGTAGAGCAGGGCCGCTTCTCCCACTCAAGGAGTCCAGAGATGGTGCGCTCAAATGGAGTCGAGCATGCGCCGCGTCCGTGAGGAGGGATGAAATTGTGGGTGGATGCCAGCGTCGCGCTGGCTGCGGGCGTCAGGAAGTTCCCGTTCTACCCGGGGACGACTTGAAGGACCCGGGGCGTGGGGCGTTCGGAGCCGCGGGGCGCCGTCTTGCGGATTGCTTCCTTTCCGCGGCCGCACGGAACACTGCCAGCTGATGATAGCAGGAATTCGGTTTTGACGCCGCGCCGGGAAGAGACGTCACGGTGACAGGTTCACCATTTATCCAATATCTAATGGGAAGCCGCAGCTGTGGTGCATGCGACCACAGTAGAAGAACTGGCGCCGACTCAGAACTTGATGTGGCGCATCGGGAACGTGACGGCATCTACGGCAAAGAACGTGGCGTTGAAACCCGCAAGCAGGCAGATCGACTCCGCCATGCGGGCCAGTGGAGGCGGCGGCAGGAAGGTCCACTGCCATAGATCGAGATGATGGGTGAGGAACCAACCGCGGCATTCCACAAACCACGGGATGTTCATCAGAATGGCGTTCGCGAAGGGCATCGACAGGGCCAGGACGGCGGCGGCGGCGGGCTTCTCCCGGCGAAGCGTCAAAACCAAACTCCTGCTACCCGTATTGTGTCAGGCTCGCGCCTTCGCGTAGAGCTCGCTGCCTTTCTCGGTGAACTCGCGGGACTTCGATGCCATCCCCTGCTTCAGCGCCTCCTCTTCGGCGAGGCCCTGTTCGGCGGCGTACTTGCGGACGTCCTCGGTGATCTTCATCGAGCAGAAGTGGGGGCCGCACATGGAGCAGAAGTGCGCGGTCTTGGCACCTTCTTGGGGAAGCGTCTCGTCGTGGAACTCGCGGGCCGTGAGCGGGTCAAGGCCGAGGTTGAACTGATCCTCCCAGCGGAATTCGAAGCGCGCCTTGCTCAGGGCGTTGTCGCGGTGCTGGGCGCCGGGATGTCCCTTGGCCAGGTCGGCTGCGTGGGCGGCGATTTTGTAGGCGATGACGCCGTCCTTGACGTCTTTTTTGTTCGGCAGACCAAGGTGCTCCTTGGGCGTGACGTAACAGAGCATGGCGCAGCCATACCAGCCGATCATCGCGGCGCCGATGCCGCTGGTGATGTGATCGTAGCCGGGCGCAATGTCCGTGGTCAGCGGCCCGAGGGTGTAGAACGGCGCCTCGCCGCACCATTCGAGCTGCCGGACCATGTTCTCCTCGATCAGGTGCATGGGGACATGACCGGGGCCCTCATTCATCACCTGCACGCCCCTGGCCCAGGCGCGCCGGGTCAGCTCGCCCTGCACTTCCAGTTCGCCGAACTGTGCCCGGTCGTTGGCGTCGGCAATGGAACCGGGGCGCAGACCGTCGCCGATGCTGAAGCTGACATCGTAGGCGGCCATGATGTCGCAGATGTCGTCCCAATGGGTGTACAGAAAGTTCTCCTGGTGATGGGCAAGGCACCATTTGGCCATCACGCTGCCACCGCGCGACACGATGCCGGTCATGCGCGAGGCGGTCAGCGGGATGAAGCGCAGCAGCACCCCGGCGTGAATGGTGAAGTAGTCCACGCCCTGCTCCGCCTGCTCGATGAGGGTGTCCCGGAAGATCTCCCAGGTGAGGTCCTCGGCCCTGCCCCCCACCTTCTCCAGTGCCTGATAGATCGGCACGGTGCCGATGGGCACCGGGGCGTTGCGCAGAATCCATTCACGCGTGGCGTGGATGTTTTTGCCGGTGGAGAGATCCATCACCGTGTCCGCACCCCACTTGGTGGCCCAGCGCATTTTCTCAACCTCCTCCTCAATGCTCGACGCGACGGCGCTGTTGCCGATGTTGGCGTTGATTTTCACCAGGAAGTTGCGGCCGATGATCATCGGCTCCGACTCGGGGTGGTTGATGTTTGCCGGGATGATGGCGCGGCCGGCGGCGACCTCGGCCCGGACGAATTCCGGGGTGATCTCCGCCGGAATCCGCTGCGGGAAGCGGCGGAAGACGGACGGCGAAAAGCCGCCGTCCGGCAGCTGGCTGGAACCGGCATGCTGCTTTTCCAGATCGTTGCGGACGCCATCATTCGCGAGATCGGCAAGACGGGCGCGGCCGAGGTTTTCGCGGAGGGCGATGAATTCCATCTCCGGGGTGATGATCCCCTGCCGCGCGTACCAGAGCTGGGTCACGGGGTGCCCCTGGCTCGCGCGGAGCGGACGCCGCCGCTGCGCGGTCAGACCTGGGAATTCCACGAGCCGGTTGCGCTCGGCCTTGCTGGCATACTCGGCGTGCTGGTTGGAGAGGTAGCCGTTGTCCTGGGGCCTGACCTGGCGCCCCTCGTATTCCTCGACGTCCCCGCGGCCCACAATCCAGTCCCGTCGCAGCGGGGGCAGTCCCTCCTCAACGGTGCCGCGGAACTCGGGATCGCCCCAGGGCCCCGAGCAGTCATACACGCGCACCGGCTCGTTGGGTTCCAGGCGGCCGTCGAGGCCGCGGGTGGGCGATTGTTGAATCTCGCGCATGGGGACCCGCAGGCCCGGGTGCAGGGTGCCGGCGGCGTACACGCGCCGGCTGTTGGGAAGTTGCTGGGAACTGTGGGGTTCGAAGGAGGAAACGGGGTCGGCGATCATGGCTTCAAGCGATCGCCCCGGGGAAACTGGTGAAGAATCTCCCTTCGCCGGCATTACCCGGAGCAGGTTCAACGGGTCTTCCGCTTCCGCGGAACTCTCAGCCGGAGTCCACCGGCTCCCCGATGGTCCGATCATGAGGTGATCCGGGGTCGAGGCAAGTCGGAACCGCCCGTCGGCAGCGTCACCCCTCCGAGGTCGCTGCACCGGAAGATCGCCGCCACGGCGAGGACCTGTGTTCCTGGCAGTGCTGCAGTTCCAGGATGGATTCCAGGTTCGTTGACGGCGGACCGGAAGCATTCGCTTCCATTCCTGGCGTCACGGAAGGGGCGCCTCGGGCGAACGGATGAACTGGATGAGGTCCGCCAGATCCTGAAGCCCCAGTCCCGCTTCGAGGCCGTCGGGCATCAGGGAGAGGTTGGCGCTGCGCAGCGAGCCAATGTCCTGTCGTGACACGGCGCGAAGGGTGCCGTCGGTCAATTTGAAGGTGAGGCTGTTGCCGGTCTCCGCGGTGATCAACCCGTACAGTTCCGTGCCGTCGGTCAACTGGCATTGATAGGCGAGGTAACCTGGTTGGATGTCCGCACTGGGGTCGAGGATGTTGGTGAGGAGTTTCTCCGGGGGATGTCCCGCGACGGACCGCAAGTCCGGTCCAATCTCCACTCCGGCATCCCCGCGACGGTGACACGAGACGCAAAGCATGGCGTACACCGCCGCGCCGCGTCGTGGATCCCCGCCCAGCTCCAGCGCGGGCTGGAACCGGGCAATCACCTCGGCGCGTTGGGATCCGGCTTCCAACAGCCGGGCGGCCATCGTTCGGACCTCGGAGGACGGGTGCTTGAGCAACCGGGAGCGCCGGGTGGCGTCCATCGCCGGCAATCCTGCCGATGCTCCATGCCGCAGGAGCGCAAGGGTCCAGCTCTCGCGGGACAACAGGGCGTCGAGTGCGGCGGCCGTTGATTCCGGAGGAAATGCCGGCAGCGCGTTCAACAGCAGCGCGGGGACGGCGTCCTCTCCGGTCGCCGCAAGCCCGGCCACCGCGGCGCGCTGAATCCCTCCAGGTCGGTGTGGGTCCAGCCATTCCCCGAACACGACCAGCGCCTCGGCCCGTCCCTCAGGCACGGCGCCCAGCAGGCGCGCGGCCGCCAGGCGCCGGTCGTCCACCGGGCCATCCGAACGGAGCATCGTCCGGGCCCAGTCCAGAAGCGCGCTCCTTCCGCGCAGTCGCACGGCCAGCAGATCCCCGCCGGCCGCGAGCGAATCCAGGGAAACCTGCCGGCGGTTGAGGACGGCGAGGAACTGCGCGAATCCGTCCACCTGGACCGCCGTGAACTGGCCGCCCTCATCGGCCCTGAGCAGCGGCTCCAGCAGCACGGCCAGCGAGTCGCGATCGCCGTTGCCCAGAGCCACCAGCGCGAGAGGTTCCGCCAGTTCGTCGAAAACCGCCCCGCCCGCCTGCGCAACCGCTGCAGTCAGTTCGCGCGTGTGGGGGACGGCGGCACTCAGGATGGACGCCCGCTGAAAGGGATCGGCGGCTCCGTCCACCGCCAGACGCCCGAGGGTCCGGCCCGCCTCGCGATCCGGCCATGTCCCAAGGCTGGACGCCAGTTGCTGACGCACACGCGGGGCCGGGTCGTCCACCCGCCGGACGACGGCCGCCAGGACCGCCGGCGTCTGGTGTCCTTCCGCCAGCCGCAACGCGTTCTCGCGGACACCCGGATGCGGATCCTCGAGCGCGTCCAGCACAAGGTCTGGTGTCAAGGCGTCGAGGCCATCCAGCACACACAACGCATGCAAACGGGCCAGCGGGTTGAGGGAATCCCTGGCCGTTGCGATCAGGGAGCTCACGGCGCTTCGCCCCCCGGCCTGGACGAGCAATTGATGTGCCTGGTCGCGCTGCCAGCCGTTCGGGGAATCCAGTGAGGCCACCAGCGCCGCCGGGGTGAGCTGATCCAGCCGCGGGACCGGACGTCCTGTGGCGCCCTCGGGCACGATGCGGTAAATACGTCCGCGGTCCTCTCCCAGACGGTAGTGCGGCAACAGTTCGTCGCGGCCGGCCTGCGGCAGCCAGTCGGGGTGTTCGATCATGTATCGGTACATGTCCACGACCCAGAGCGCGCCGTCGGGTCCGGTGCGGATCATGACCGGACGACACCAGCGGTCCGCACTCGCGAAGAAATCGTGTGACGCCCCACCCGCCTCCCGCCGGGCCGTGAAGCTGACGCCCTCCGGCTGGACCCGATTGCGCTGGACCAGGTTGTGGAAGGGTTCGCAGGTGAACGCATTTTCCTCGCCGACCGGCCGCCCGGGGAAGAGAAGGTCATCGCGGTAGATCATTCCACTGCATGCCGAGGTGAAATGCCCCGCCTCATTGAAGCTGTGGAAGCGCTTTTCGGCCGCGCTCACGGGAAAGACCTGCGGGCTGAGGGGGCCCACCACCAGCTGGGTCGGCTCGGGAGCCGCCACCCACGGATTGCGCCGGAGGTAGTGGTCCTCAAGCACATAGTGCCAGAGCGGCCGGATGTTCTGGGTGCCAAACCAGCGGCCCCAGTCGTCCCGCTCGCGTCCGAACTGTGACGGACCGCTCACCGGCTCCAGTTGGCCGGTGTCCGGACGAAACCGGAAGTCGCGGCTGCCGACTTCGGTCTCCCCGGAGCGCGTGCGCAGGCGGGTGTCGGCGCCGTAACCGCGGTAATGGGCGCCAGCGGCGCAATGGACCCAGTTGTCGAGTCCCCAGCGGAGCCCGTTGACGCGCAGTTGCTGGTTGCCCGCCATCAGGCCGCTGACGAGTACCTCGCGCGCGTCGGCCCGGCCGTCGCCGTTGGTATCCCGCAGGAAAAGAATCTCCGGAGCCGCGGTGACGATCACGCCGTCGCGCCAGGTGAGCAGACCCGTGGGAAAATTCAGGCCGTCGGCGAAGAGGGTTGCGGTCTCCAGCCGCCCGTCGCCATCGCGGTCCTCCAGCACCCGGACGCGTCCACCGGGTTTCCCCCGTCCGTCCATCCCCAGCGGGTAGTCCGCCATCTCCACGACCCAGAGCCGGCCTGCGGCATCCCAGTCAATGGCCACCGGGTCGAGCGTCAGCGGCTCGGCCGCCACGAGCTCCACCCGGAATCCGGGAGCCACCTGGATGGCGCGCAGTGATGCCTCGGGCGACAGCGGCGGCGCGGCGGGTGGCGGTGCGGCGGCGGCTGCGGCACCCGGGGGTTTCAAAGCGGACGTAGCATGGAGCGCTGCAATCTCGGCGGCGCTCAGCGCCCTGGGGAACACGGCGATTTCATCCATCCGGCCTTCCAGTCCGAACTCCCCGTCATTGCGTCCGCCAAAGAACACGCTCGTTTCGCCGGAAGGCAGCGTGTGGCGAAACTCCCCTTCCAGCTCGGGTTCCGCCTGTCCATCGAGGTGCACCCGGACCCGCGGGCCTTCGCGGACGAGCGCCACCTGATGCCAGTTCTTGAGGCTGAGACTGGTGCGTCCGCCGATCACCTCGTTGCGTTCATTCCCGTTGAAGACGAACAGGCGGCTCGCGAGCTCCGGACGGAAGGTGCCACCAATGCCGAGGTGTTCGCCGCGGGCGCCGGGATCTCCGTCGGCACCCCGCGAGACCAGATAGCCGGTCACCGGGCGCGCATCAGCGGGCAGCCCGTTCCACAGCCAGAACAGAATCGTGTACTGATCGTCGAGCGGGAGCCGCGTGCGCAGACGCCCGCCGGCGAACTGGACCGCGCGATTGATGCCGCCTTCGGAAAAGGCCGACGGCGTGAGTGCCGGATCCGGGGACACTCCGGTCCCGCTGCCCGCACCCGGCAGATAAAGCGCGACCCCGTCCTCAAACCCGGCGTCAGGACCCCGTCCGCCGGCATCCCGGGCGACCGGAAACGCCATCTCCTCCAGACGCCAGTACGCGAGCGGTTCCGCTGCGAGCACCGCCCGGGCGTAAGGGCCCGGCGTCTCCGCGGGCGTGCGTCGCGGCCGTCCGGCAACCTGCTCGAGCAACTCAAGGAGCACTTCCACGATGCGAGGTTCCGCCGCCTCCTCGAGACCGGCGGTGCGGGCCGGCCAGGTCGTGTAACCGCCGAGGCGATGCTGCTCGGGCGGCGGGATGTAGCCCTCGGCGCCATTGGCGAGCGAGATGTTCATCGTCAGCGGCAGCGGGCTCTGCGCCTTGAGCTTGAGGCCCGTCAGCGCGAAGACCTCGTTGGGCAGGGTCGCGATGCCGAGGTCGCCGATGCGCAGGGCCTGCAGCTGGAGTTCTGTTTGCTGGCGCTCGTGCAGGTGCACCGCCTCCCAGGCGTAAATCTCGGGAAGGTTGGAGGGCAGTTTGTCCCCCAGCGCCGTGGTGATGCGCCGCGCCCAGGCCAGACGGTCGGCGTCGGGCACCCGGTAACGAAGCGGCAGCGTCCGTTCCGCCATCTGGAGCGCGGCCGTGTCATGCCACTTCAGCTCGCGATACGCCGCGAGCACGCGTCCGACCATCTCCCGGGCGTAGGCGTCGTATCCGATGTCCCGGGCCGGGGCGGCGTAGTCCATCCACATCAGGTCGCCGCTGGTGCCCTGCGACATCATCGCCACGAACGCCTCATCGGCCCCGAGTCCCTCGGCGAGATGTTGCGCAAAGCGTCCGTAGTAGTCGGACGACAGCAGCGGCGAGGTGTAATAGTGCTGGGAATAGTTCGCGAGGATCGCGATGGGGCGCCCGTCCGGCGCGGCCACGGCGAGCAGCGTGAGGCCGGGATCCACCGGACCCGAGGGGCCGACGGCATCGGGGCTTTCGTGTCCGGGATGCATGTGGGCCCGCACGGTCGCGTTGCCGAACGGGTCGGTGAGCAGCCGGTCCGGGCGCCGGATCCACCGGCGGTTGAAGGTGTGGTCCCAGTCGTCGAACGAGGTCCATGCGATCTTCGCCGGCGCCCGCCGCCCGGCGGCACCGATGATGGCTGCGGCGATGCGGGCCGGCAGGAAGGCGGCGTATGCGGGGTCCACCCGGCTTCCAAGGCAACCCATGGCCGACGGCGCCGAGTGGGTGTGTGTTGCCGAGATGAGCATGCGATCCGTCGGGATGTCGGTGGACGCCGCCGCCAGCGTCTTCGCCCGGTCCAGCAGGTCGCGCGGCAGCATGCAACTGTCCACCACACACAGGGCGATCTGCGTGGTGCCGTCGTCAAGCACCAGTGCCCGTGCAACGAGCGGGTCCACCACCGAACCGGCCGAACGCTCCGTGAACATCGCATTCACCCGCACGGGAAACTGCTCCGGCGCGATGTCCACCACGTGGGCGCCTGCCCGGAGAGGCATCGCAGGGGGTTCTGCCGTGAGCCCGGGGTGCACAACGGCCAGTGCGAACACCACAGTCAGGACACCCGATGGGAGGCGCTTTCCGTCCATGGGACGGAATCTCTCCCAGACGTTTTCCGGGAGAAAGCAGATTGCGCGCGGCACGCCCGGGATCGGTGCCGGCGGTCCGGGAATCGTGCCGCACCTCCGGACCGTGCCCAGATTCCCCTCGCCCGGTGATGTCCGGAGCCCCAGATTTCCGGGGTGCGAACCGGGCACCGTGCCCGACGACCTCATGAAAGCCAGGCTCATCGTCACTCCCAAGAAAGCCGTTCTCGATCCCCAGGGTAAAACCGTCCAGAACGCCCTCGAACACATGGGCTACGCCGGCGTGACCGGCGTGCATGTCGGCAAGTACATTGAAATTGACCTGGCCCCCGGCACGGACCGCGACGGTGCGCAAAAAGCCCTCGACGAGGCCGCGCACCGGTTCCTCAGCAATCCGGTGATCGAGGACTACCGGCTCGAAATCGTGGATTGATCCCGCTGCCGCCTTCCCTCCCGATGCACGTCGCTGTCCTCCAGTTTCCCGCAAGCAATTGCGACCAGGATTGTGTGCATGCCGTGCGCGTGCTCGGCCACACGGCGTCCCTGGTCTGGCACAAGGAGACCGCCCTCGGGGCCGCGGACGCCGTGATCATCCCGGGCGGATTCAGCTATGGCGACTACCTCCGCTGCGGGGCCATCGCGCGGTTCAGTCCGGTAATGCAGGCGGTCCGCACCTTTGCCGACGCCGGCGGCGTGGTGCTGGGCATCTGCAACGGCTTCCAGATCCTCTGCGAAGCCGGCATGCTGCCCGGAGCGCTGGTGCGCAACCGCGACCTGCAGTTCCACTGCGAGATGGTCCACCTGCACACCACCAACACGGCCACGGCATTCACCAGCGCCCTGCCGTCCGATCGCCCGATCCGGTTGCCCATCGCCCACGGCGAGGGGTGTTACTTCGCGGATGAACCAACGCTGGCGCGGCTTCAGGCGGGCCGCCAGATCCTCTGGCAGTACTGCGACGCCGGCGGCAACCTCACCGAGGCGGCGAATCCCAACGGCTCGCTGCTGAACATCGCCGGGGTCATCAACGAGCGCGGCAACGTGGCGGGCCTCATGCCGCATCCGGACCGCGCCTGCGAGGCGATCCTGGGCAGTGACGACGGACGCCATGTCTTCAACAGCATGGCCGCCGCCGTCGCGGCGGCCCGGCCGGCCCGCGCCGCCTGACCCGGACGGCGCCACACGGCGCACCCCCGCCGGGGCCCCCACCGACCCCATCCGGATCATGTCGTCCCTTGTCCCGGTCGCCTTTCATCCAAGCCAGTTTCCGGACGCCGTCCGCGACCAGTGGCGCGCCAGCCTCGCCGCGCGCCGCATGAATCCGAAGTTCCACTACGACACGGTCCGCCGCGCCCACCGCTGGCTGGCCGTCCACACCGCCCATTCGCCGGCCGTGACGGACCCCGGATGCCTCGGGGCATATGGCAGGGCCTTCGAAGCGGTCGCCGATGAACTCGGAGGGGATGACGTCGAGGTGGTCAGTCTGGGTTGTGGTGGCGGACAGAAGGACGTCCGGTTGCTCCAGTCCCTCGCCGCCGCACCGCGCCGTCTCGCGTATGTGCCTTTGGATGTGAGCGCCCCGCTGACGCTTATTGCGCGGACGGCGGCGCTGAGAATCCCGGGGCTTGGGGACATCCGTCCGATCGTGGCGGACCTTGCGGAAGCTTCAGACCTTGCCGCGGCGCTTGGCGAACCGGGAACGGGCGCGACGGTGCGCCTGGTGTTGTTCTTCGGCATGCTGCCCAACTTCGAACCCGGCATCCTCATTCCGCGGCTGGCGGGACTGTTGCGGCCGGGAGACGTCCTGTTGCTCAGCGCCAATCTCGCGCCGGGTGCCGCCATTGAGGCGGGGGTTCGCCGGGTGTTGCCACAATATGACAACCCGGAGACCCGCCGTTGGCTGGGCACGGTGCTGGAGGACCACGGCGCATCCCTGCGGACCGATGCGCTTCAGTTTGCGATCGAGCAGGATCCCGGAATCCCGGACGTGCGGCGGATCGTCGCCGACTGGGTGGTCGCGGAGGACACCGCGCTCCTGTCCGATGATGAAGCGTTCCCACTCCGGCGCGGGGAGCCCTTCCGCCTCTTCACGTCCTACCGTCACACGCCGGACGCCGTGAGGCGACTGCTGGGTGCCGAGGGAATCCGGGTGGATGGCGCCTGGACCAGTCCGTCCGGTGAGGAAGGGGTTTTCCTGGCCCGGAAGGCCGGCCGCTGACGGGGCGGGGTGGCTCCACGGGTGGCGGGCGGGCATTGAACCTTCCCCCCGGGAAGCTGCTGCGGTTCCATCGGGTTCCGGTGAACCGCATCCGTCTGCTATCGGAACAGGTCGCAAACCAGATTGCCGCCGGCGAGGTCGTGGACCGGCCCGCCAGCGTCGTGAAGGAGTTGGTCGAGAACGCCCTGGATGCGGACGCGCGGCGGATCGTGGTGGAGGTGGGTGCGGGCGGGCGCGGTCTCATTCGAGTGACCGATGACGGGACCGGCATGGGCCGTGACGACGCGCTGATGTGTCTGGAGCGGCATGCGACCTCCAAGATCCGCAGGGCGGAGGACCTCGCCGCGATCACCACCATGGGCTTCCGCGGGGAGGCGCTACCGAGCATCGCCAGCGTGAGCCGTTTCACCCTGACGACCCGCGAACGGGGGGAACCGGCCGGGGAGGGGACCGAGGTGGTGTTGCACGGCGGCAAGATCATCCACGTGCGTGCCGCGGCCTCCCCGGAAGGCACCGCGGTGGAGGTTCGGCAGCTGTTCTACAACCTCCCGGCGCGGCGGAAGTTCCTCCGGAGCGAGGAAACGGAGCGCGCCCACATTCTCCACACGGTGACGCTGGCGGCACTCGCGCACCCTCAGGTCGCCTTCACCCTGGTCGGCGAGGGCCGTCCCGTCTGGGATCTGCCGGCCATTCGATGGACCACCCCCGCCGAACGGTTTCCCGCTTTGCGGGAGCGCCTGCGGCAGTTGATGGGTGCCGACGTCCCGCTGCTTCCGGTGGACGCCACCCGTGCACCTGCCGAGGAGGCGGACGCCGTACCCGGGCTGCTGGAGACCGGGGAGGACGACCCGTTGACGCTTCATGATGCCGCGGGTGCGGAGTCCGGCAGCCCGGGGCCGGTTCCATGTCGAGTGTGGGGCTTTATTGGCGCCCCGGGCGTCTCACGGTCCAACCGTTCCGACCAGCACCTGTTCGTCAATCAGCGTCCGGTCGAGAACCGGGGTCTGAACTTCGCGCTGCTCGAGGGCTACCACACCGCACTGATGAAGGGGCGCTACCCGGTGTGCTGCCTCTTCGTCGAAATGGATCCCGCCGCCGTGGACGTGAACGTGCATCCGCAGAAGCGCGAGGTGAAGTTTCGCGAGGAGGCCGCGGTGCGACGCTGGGTGGCGGGTGCGGTCCGCGAGGCGCTGCTGGAGCATCATCGCGCCGGTGACCTCACGCCGACGGCCCCAGCGCCGCCGATGACGTCCGCTTCTCCGCCCCCGCAGGGCCCGGCGGTGCGGTCCCCCGGGGGTCCAATCCCATCTGCTGGCTTCCAACTCGAGTCCCCCCCGTCCTCTCCTGCGCCCTATCCGGAACAGCCCCCGCTGCCGCTCTCCCTCAAGTCCACCGGGCCCGGTGCGGCCGCGCCCGGGCCTATGCCCATGCCCGCGCCCGCTCCAGCCGCGGTCCCTCACGAGAAGCCTCAGGCCCCACCCGATGCCACCCCCACGCCGCTGCTCCGGGTGCCCTTGCGGATGGTCGGTGTGGTCGGACGACTCTACGTCGTCCTGGAATCCGATCGCGGCCTGGTGTTGCTGGACCAGCATGCCGCCCATGAACGAATCCTGTTCGAGCAGATGCTGGCGCGGATCGAGTCGGGGCAGCAGGCGCCGTCGCAGCGGCTGCTGCTGCCCGAGACCGTGGAGCTTGCGCCGCGGGAGGCGGCGTTCCTGAAGCGTCACCTGGAGCCGTTAAGCCGCCTGGGGGTGGGCCTGAGGGAGTTCGGGGACCGGACGTACCTTCTGGACGCCCTGCCACCGTTCGTGCGCACCCCAAATTCGAGGCAGTTTGTGACCGACCTCCTCGACGCGCTGCAGGCGGCCGGGGGCGGGGTGAACACGGGACGGCTCGGCGAGGACGTTGTCGCAAAGACGGTGTGCCGCCATGCGGTGAAGGCCAACGATCCGTTGGGGCCCCGCGAACTGGAGCAGCTCGTCGCCGACCTCCGCTTGTGTGCCATGCCCTACACCTGTCCGCACGGACGCCCGACGCTCATTGAAATGAACTGGAGGGAGCTGGAGAAGAAGTTCGGCCGGACGGGCTGAACGCCGGACGGAAATGCGGATTGCAGTTGGTCGTTCGCCTTCAATACTCGCAGTCGTTCGTGCCACGGCGGCACGGGGGGCTGACATAATGGAGTGGAACATTCAATTGCGCGCCCATGCCTGCGCGCTCACGGGTCGGACGTTTGCCGACCGGGAGGTGTACTACACGGTCCTGCTTGAGAACGGCCCGGGGTTCGAGCGCCTGGATCTGTGCGCCGAGGCGTGGAAGGCGCATGGACCGGAGGTCCTGGGGCGTCCGAACCTGGTTTCTCATTGGCGGGGCGTCTACGAGGCACCGCCGTCCGCGCCGCCCGAGCCCATCGCCCGCGACGATGCGGAATCCCTCCTGCGCAGGCTGCTGGAGCGAAACGACCCCCGGTTCGCCCCCGCCTGCTACATTCTCGCCGTGATGCTGGAACGCAAACGCCAGCTGAAGGTGAAAGTCCAGCGCCAGGAGCCGGAAGGACGGGTCCTCGTCTATGAGCATCCCAAATCCGGGGACGTGTTCGCCATCGCGGATCCCGGGCTGCAACTGGACCAGTTGGAGGCCGTGCAGCTCCAGGTGGCCGACCTGCTCGCGCACGGTCCGGATGGACCGGCGGTCCCGGAGCCCTTGGAGGAGCCGTTCAATCCCCCGAGCGAGGTGACTTCGCTGGCGCCGGCTGCCGGCTGATGCGCATCCCGTCCCGCCGATGGATCCCCGTTCCCTGGAGACCGCGCTGGGATACACCTTCCGGGATCGCAATCTCCTGGTCCTTGCCCTGACCCACCCCTCCCTGGCCCATGAATCGGGCAGCGGCCTCTCGCAACATCACAACCAGCGCCTGGAGTTCCTCGGCGACGCGGTCCTGCAGATCGTCATCACGGCCGAGCTGTACCACAAGTTCCCCTCCTACGGCGAGGGGCCGCTCACCCAGGCCCGTGCCCAGTTGGTGAACCGCACCTCCCTGGCCGCCCAGGGACGGCGCCTGCGACTGGGGGACCACCTCATCCTGAGCCGGGGTGAAGAGACCACCGGCGGCCGCACCCGGTCGTCCACGATTGCCGACGCCTTCGAAGCGGTCATCGGCGCGCTGTTCATTGATGCGGGGTATGAAGCCACGCGGGAAATCCTGCTGCGGTTGTTCGTCGAGGAATTTGGTGAGCTCACCGAGCTGCCGAGCCTGACCAACCCCAAGGGGGAGCTGCAGGAACTCCTGCAGATGACCTCCCCGGAACCCCCACGGTATGACCAGATTTCGGTGAGCGGACCGGATCATTTCCGCCAGTTCGAATGCGCGGTCTATCACCAGGGATCCGAGCTCGGGCGGGGCGTCGGACGGAGCAAGAAACTGGCGGAAAGCGCCGCGGCCGTCAGCGCGCTCGTCCGCCTGCGGGGTCCGGTGGCCATCGGGCTGGCTCCGGTGCCAGCCCCCGCCGGGGCCCCGTCGGAACCCGACTCCCCGTTGCCGCCCGGCCATCGGGAATGATCCGATGCCCGGAATCCCACCGGCATCGCCGCCGTTCGGGCCGGGAACTGGACTTGGGGGCGGCGTGCCGCATCCTGTGGGTGGCATGACACTTGAGGCGAAGTACGACCGGTTGCGTGCGGCGATTCGGAGCTACGGGTCGTGCCTGATCGCCTATTCCGGCGGGGTGGACTCCGTGTTTCTGGCGCGGGTCGCCTCCGACGTCCTGGGGGCCCGCTCCCGGGCGGTGATCGCCGATTCGCCGAGCCTGCCCCGTCGCGAACTGGCCGATGCCGTGGCCATCGCCGGTGCGCATGGGATCCCGCTGCAGGTGGTGGAGACCGGGGAGTTCACGGATCCCGCCTATCTCGCGAATCCCTCCAACCGCTGTTATTTCTGCAAGCATGCGCTGTTCACCGAACTGGTTCCCCTCGCGCGTGCCGGTGGATTTGCGGTGATCGCCTATGGGGAAAACGCCAGCGATGCGGGAGACCACCGGCCGGGTGCCGTTGCGGCTTCGGAATTCGAGGTCCGGGCCCCGCTGAAAGAGGCCGGGCTGACCAAGGGGGACATCCGCGAGCTCAGCGTCCGCCTGGGACTACCCACCGCCGACAAGCCCCAGATGGCGTGTCTGAGTTCCCGTGTTCCCACCGGGGAACCGGTCACTCCGGAGAAGCTGCGGATGATCGAGTTGGCCGAGAGCCACCTCCGGGACCTCGGGTTTTACGACGTGCGGGTGCGTCATCACGCGTTGCGGCAGGGCGCCCTGGCCCGGATCGAGGTGGGACGTGACCAGCTCGTCCGGTTGCTGGATCCGGACCTCGCCGCCGGGGTGGCCGCATATCTCGGCAGTCTGGGATACGATCAGGTGACCGTGGACCTGCGAGGTTACCGGCGGGGAAGCACCAACGGCGTGGACGGTTCGCCGGTGACGTTCCGGCCCGCGCCTTGACCCGCGCCCGCCAGGTGGTCGCCGGGCGCGGAGGTCACGCTGCCGCGGCCTCCCGGGCCTCCCGACGCTCCCAGAAGCGCGCGATCAGCACGCTGATCTCGTAGAGCGCATGGAGCGGGATGAACATCAGCAGCATCGTCATCGGGTTGCCGTCCGGCGTGATGAAGCCCGCGAGGGTCAGACCGACGACCACCCAGTACATTCGCAGTCCGGACAACTGCCGGGCATCGAGGATTCCGACCCGCACAAGCGTGAGCAGCACCAGCGGGAGCTGGAAGGCCAGTCCCATGCCGAGCAGGAACCAGCAGACGAAGCTCACGTATTCACCGGCGCGCCATTCGTCGGCGGTGAAGCCCAGCCAGTTGGAGAAGCTCACGGTCGTGCTGAGGGAGACCACCAGCATTACGAAATAGCAGAAGGCGACGCCTGTGAAGAACAGGAGGGTTCCAAACCCGGCGACCCGGTACACGAAGCGACGTTCATGCACATGCAGGGCCGGGATGATGAACTGCGCGAGGAACAGCAGGACAAACGGCGCGCTCAGCGCCAAGCCGCCATACAGCCCCAGTTTGATCGCCACCGAAAACCCCTCGATCGGTCCCATGGTCTTGAGGTCCACATTGAAGTCGAAGGTGGCCGCCTCCGGGGGATTGGGATCCGCCACCCAGGCCGACCAGAGGGCGTTGGAGGGACCAACCCCCGGCGCATCCGGCGGCGCGACGGGCATCAGGCGAAGGAAGACATCCCGATTCGTCGGGGCTCCCGGCACCGGAAACTCCGACAACGGCAGACGGGCAAAGACGTTGGTTCCCACCAGCAGGACCGCGCGGGGTTCGGGGACCGTCTTGACCCGCTGGGCGAGCACCAACGGCCAGGTGAGAAACTTGATCAGGTAGGGACTGGCGCTGATCGCCGCGACCATGCCGAGGGCGAGCGCCAGAACGCACTTCAGGAGCGTCCACCGAAGGTCCTCAAGGTGCTCCAGGAAGGTTTTGACCGGGCCTCCGCCCTCCTCCCCGTCCTGATCAGGAGGCATCACCTCCAGCTCGTCAGCCATGCGTCCCTGAAGAAAAGGATGCGTGCGGACTCAACCGTGCGGCCGCGGCGGTTCAGGATTTGACGTCGCCAGGGAATCGGAGTTCGGACGCGGGGCGGGCGGCGGCGGTGCGGGAGGAGGAGGCGTCCGCTCCACTTCGTCCATCGCCCGATGAAGTTCTTCCTGGACGTCCCGGGAGGCCTTTTTGAACTCCTTGATGCCCGTCCCCACCCCCTTCATCAGCTCCGGAACTTTCTTAGCGCCGAAAATCACGAGCACCACCACCGCGATCACGAGGATCTCGGTGGAGCCCAGCATGCCGAGGGGGGGGAACGTCATCGAAAAATCGGCTTCAGGAGGGTTTGACAGGTGTCTCGTCGTCCTTCGACGCCTTTTTGAATTCCTTGATCCCCGTGCCGACGCCTTTCATGAGGTCCGGGATCTTCCGGGCCCCGAAGAGCACGAGGACCACGACCGCAATGATCATGATCTCTGTCGTGCCCAGCATGGCCACCAGCGGGGCGATCCAATCTTCCTTCATGTCGCGAAACTAGGGGCGCCCTTGCCGGCGGTAAAGGAACAAAACCGGGGCCCCCTGCCATGCCACCGGGGATCGGCGCGTCCCACACTCCGGAGGCCCTCCGGTGATGCTTCTCCCGTCAATGCGCGGGTTCCAAGCCCACCAGCAGCACGAATTCGGCGCGTCGGTTCTTGGCGAAATCCGCCTCCGTCCGTCCGAATGCCACCGGCTTTTCCTCGCCGTAGCTGATCGTCGCGATCTGGTCCGTATTCACGCCGAGCGCCAGCAACCGTTCGCGGACTGACAGGGCCCGGCGCTCGCCGAGAGCCCGGTTGTACTCCTCGGTGCCCCGCTCGTCGCAGTGGCCCTCGATCAGCACGCTCTCCGACGGGTGCGACTTCAGGTAGTCGGCCACCACGCGCACATTGGCATTGTACTGCGATTTCACGTTCGACTTGTCGAAGTCGAAGTAGATCGTGTCGCTCGCAAACTGCATGCGGTCCCGCTGGGCATCTGCCGGGTTCAAGTCACTCAGGGTCGGATCCCCGGTGAAGGTGCCATCCCCGTACGTCCCGGTGAGGTCTGTGGACGAGACCGTCCCGCCCGGCCCCAACCGCCCCGTGCCCGCCCCGGGATCCACCGGGATGCTGCCCGTTGGCGCGGCGCCTCCCGAGCGGCCCGCGGGCAGCGGGGTCAGGTTCTTGGGCTCCTTGGAGCAACCGACGGCGCCCGCCGCGATCAGGGCGGAAAGGACAACGAGACCAACACGGGTCAGAAGTGGGTTCATAACAAACTTGGAATCACAGACGTTCACCGCGCCCAACTGGGTTGGGAGCAATTACCCGAGATGCGGGCCAAATCCTTGACCTGCCCCGTGGGCACGTCAAGCAGCGACAGTCGCCGCTCCGAGCCGGAACGCCGTGCAAACACCAGCGTTCGGGAATTTGGGGACCACGAGGGGTCCTCCCCGGCGACCAGGGCGCGGGCGTCGCCGCCAGCGGCGGGCACCACATACAGGGTGAACTCCCCGGAGGCCCGGGTGAAGGCGATCCATTTGCCGTCCGGCGACCAGTCGGGCTCCGTGCACTGGGTCACGCCACCGGTACGAAGGCGGGTCATCACCCCGCCACCAGCCGGGATTGTGTACAGGGCGGGACGCCCCCCCTCCGTGGACGTGAAACAAATGCGGGTGCCGTCGGGGGACCAGCAAGGGGACGCTTCCAATTCCTTGGTGGTCGTCAACTGGCGCAGCCCGGTGCCGTCCACATTGGCCACCCACAGGTCCGGGCTGCCGCTCTTGCTCAGGATCATGGCCACCCGTGTGCCGTCGGGCGACACCGCCGGGCTCATGCTGGTTCCCGGAAAGGAGAAGATCCGCTTCCGGTCCCCGGTTCGCAGGTTCTGCATGTAGATCTCCGGCCGCACGGAACGATACGTGACGTAGAACAATTCCAGCCGGCCGGGAACCCAGCTTGGCGCCGCCGCGATCGTGCCATCCCCGGTGAGCGCGATCGGGTTCGCCCCATCATAATCGGAGGCCCAGATCTCCGAAATCGTCTCCCCCTGGCCGTTGCGGCCGCCCGGGGAGTTCTTGAAGGCAATCCGGGTGCTGGCGATGCCCGGCAGTTGAAGGAGGGTCTTGACCACGTCGTCGGCGAGGGCGTGCGCCTGGGCGCGCGGGGACCCGCCCGGGTAGGCCCGGGCGAACAGGGTCTGGGAATTGTTCACGTCCGTCAGGGTCGCCCGCACCGGCCCTCCCCCCGGGGCCCCGACGAGCTGATACTGCGGCGTCGCCGGTTTGACGTCGAAGCCGACGACATAGAGGTCGAACTCCAGCACCCGCCGCACCTCGTCACTGAAGCCCGACAGGGCAATCGGGATGACCCGGTTGGCCGCATCCCGGATGACAACCCCCGGCTCGGCAGCCCCCAGCATCGCGGGGCGCAACAGGGACAAAACGCCGGCCAGCGCCAGCAGGGTCAATGGACGATAACAACGGTTCATAAGGACGAATCACTTTCGAGAACGAAGGAAACTGGAACCTCCATCCGCGTCTCGGTGAAGGCATCCGGCAACGGCCGCAGCTTGCGGAGCCGCCGGAACAATTCCTCCACGGAGGTATCAAGCGCCTTTACCCCGGAGCGGCGGGTGATGTCGGCGGCGAGAATGGTGCCGTCCCGCGCGATGGCAAGCCGGACCGTGGTCTGGGCCTCCCGTTCCGTGGAGGTGGCCGGCTTGCGCCATTGCTGCTTCAGGAAGGCTTGCAGGTAGGAATAATAGGGGGCGTAGGCGGCACCGCCCGGTCCGGGCATCTGGATCTGGGTGGTCGCACCGACGTTGCGTGACACGCCCGATGCCGCTCCGGACAGGCGCTCGGCGAGGTTTCGGGCGCTGGCGAGGCGCTGTTCCCGGGCCCGCGCGGCCGCGGTTGCGGATTCTGCCGCCTCCGCCGCTGCGCGGGAGTCGTCGTCCGTCCGTTTGCGGCGGGCTGTGCTCACCTCGATCTGCCGGGGCGCGGGAGGTGCCTTGTCGGCGACCGGGGCGACCGGTTTGTCCTGCGGCCGGGTCCGGTCCACGTCCTGGGCGCGCACCACGGGCTTGGCCTGCGGAGCCGCCTCCACCTTGGGGGGCGCGGTCTTGGGCGGATCGGGCTTTTCGATCGCCTTTGGCGCGGGTTTCGACGGTGCCGGAGGATCCGGTGTTCGTGGAACGGGAAGCGGCGGTGGTTCCGCGGCGCGCGGGACCTCGGGGGGGGCCTGGGAGCGCTGCGGCGGCCGCCCCTCGACCTCTTTCGTGCCGGGCGGCAGGGGGTTGGGTGTGCCGCCGCCGATCTGGTTGCCCATGGTCAGTTGGAGGTCGGTCGGCAGGATCTCCAGGATGGGCACTTCGGGCTGGATGGCCTTCCGGGCCGCAAGGGCTCCCAGCAGCAACACCAGGGCCAGCAGGGCCCCATGGGCCATGGTCGAGCCCAGCAGGTAGCGTTGGAGGGTGCGATCCACGGGGATTTATCGGCGGGCGGCGGGCTCGGTCATCAGGCTGAAACGGGTCAGGCCCTGGCGCTGGGCGGCCTCGATGATGCTGACCGGGTACTTGTAAGGCCCTTCGCGGTCCGCACGCAACTGCACGACGAGATTGGAATTGTTTTGATATTCGCGGACGAGGGCCGCCTCGAGGCCGCGGACGTCCCCGACCCGGGTTCCGCGCAGGTAGTACACCCCGTCGCGCCCCACCTCCGCGAGCACCACATCCTGGGGTCGTGCCAACCGCTTGGGGCCGCCGCCCACCGGCAGGTTCAAGTTGATGCTCTGCTCGAGCACCGGGGTGGTGATGATGAAGATGATCAGCAGCACGAAGGCCAGATCGAGCAGCGGCGTGACATTGATCTCGCTGAGCGTGACGAGGGAATGCCGCTGGGAGTACCGACGCATGGTGAGGAAGGGCGTGCGGACAGCCGGCTACTCGTCCTTCAGGAATTCCGTCTCCATGCGCGAGGCGAGGGTCTGCGCAAAATTGTCGAGTTCCACCGAGTTCACCCGGAGCGAGTGCACCAGCCAGTTGTAACCGAACATGGACGGGATGGCGACCAGGAGTCCGGCCACCGTGGTGGACAGCGCGGCGGACACCCCCGGGGCCATGACCCCGATGTCCGGCCGCACCCCCGCCTGGGCGGCGATCGCGACGGCGCCAAAGGCATCCATGACACCCCACACCGTGCCCAGCAGGCCGAGGAACGGGGCGCCGCTCACCGCGACGGCCAGGAGCACCAATCCGGATTCGAGCCGGAGCGCCTCACGGGCCACCGAACCTTCCAGGGTGCGCTTCACGTGCTCCATGGCCTTGAGGGTCGCCTGCGGACGCCGCGCGCCTTCGGGTCCCTTGAGCCGGGCATCCAGGTCGGTGCAGCCCTCGAGGTACACTCCGAACAGCGGGCATCCGACCACCTGAAGCCTGCGGTCGTAGATGGACAGCACCGATTGCTGGGCGCGGAATTCCGCGTCGAAATAGTGGTTCAACTTCCGGGCCCGTCGGATCTGGACCGCCTTGGAGGCCATCACCGACCACGCAAAAATCGAGAAGACCAGCAGGAGGACGATGATGACCTTGGCTTCGGTCGTCGCCCGGTCCCAGATGTAGGTGAGGGTAAACCCGTCGCTGGCGGCCATCAGGCCGGCGGAGAAATTCATCGGAGGCGTCGCGGATTCATGGTTGCGGTGACGCGGACACCGTTTAATGCCCGCGTCGCGGACGGTCAAAGGGTTTCCCGGCAAAGCCTTGGTGCGGTCATGGACGCCGCCGCGCCCTGTGGTGTTCAGTCGCCCTCCCGGGAATTCCAGCGGCCCCGGTCATCCTTCCCGTTTCCGGTGAAATTCCAGGAACTGCCGGTGGGCTGCCGGATGGTTCCGCAAGAACTCCACCAGCGACTCGAAGACCCGGAGCGTCTGCGGGCGCAGGTGATGTTCGATGTCCTCGACATCATCGGCGACGGCCTCCGGCGCCACCCCCAGGAGCGCCAGCAGGTCGCTCAGCGTGCGGTGCCGGCGCGTGATGTGCCGCGCCACGGCCTGTCCCTCGGCGGTCAGGGTAAAGCCGCGGTAGCGCTCGTAATTGACGAACCCCCGCGCCGCCAGCCGTCGCACCATGTTCGAGACCGTGGAACGGCTCAGCTCCAGCGCCTCGGCGATGTCCGAAACCCGCGCATACCCCTTCGCTTCGACCAACTCCTGAATCCGCTCCAGGTGATCCTCCGTGGATTCCGACCGTCGTGGCGACCGTGTATGGCGTGTGGAGGAGGACGGCACCCCCGGAAACTGCCACGCCCGCCAGTCCCCCGCCAAGCCTCCCGTGGCTTCAAAGTTTGTAAGGTAAAACAAATGCTTTTGACAAAAACAGTTGTCGAAACTAGGAACAGGCCGTCGTTCCCCCCGGAACGCTGTCCACGCCTCCATGGAATCCGAACCGACACGCCGAAGCGTTCGCCAATGCCGTCCCCCGTCGCCGACGCCACAGCGCTTCGGCGCGCGGGTCTCGGATCTCCAAACCGCGACGGGCGGAAGCGGCTTCACCCTCATTGAACTGCTGGTGGTCATCGCCATCATCGCCATCCTCGCCGGCATGTTGCTGCCGTCGCTGGCCGCAGCCCGTCGAGCCGGTCAGGGTGCCGTCACCATCAACAACATGCGCCAGATTGTTGTGGCGGCGACCCTGTATGCCGATGACAACCTTGACCGGTTCCCGGCCACCATGGTTCCCGGACCGGACGGCCTGCCGACGACGGTAAATTTCTGGGATGTTCAGGGATACCAAAACGCATTGAACCGGTACATCGGCGGCATGCAGGGGGGGGTGGACTCCCAGGGACGCGAGCGCAGCAAACGGAACGTGTGGTTTGATCCTGCCGATCCCGATCGCCGGGTTCCCGCCATGTGGGGCTCCTTCAGTGATAACGGACTGGTGACCGGCATCGGCGCCCGCGCCTCGGAGTTTCTGAAGCCTGCCAACACCGTGTATGCCACCCTCAGGCACGGCGAATGGGACAAGGTGGTCGGCGTCCGGATCCCCGACCCCCTGCCGGTGGGGGATCCGGGACACGCCTTCTGGTTCAGCGAGTATTTCGACATGTGTTTCGACCCCTGGAGCGATGCTGCGGACCCCGAAGACCCGTATTTCTGGCGGCGGGGGCGGGCTGCGCCACCGGTGGAACTGTTTCCAGGAGCGCGGGGAGCGTCCGAATGGGCGCAGCAGATCGAAGGTCGAAAGCCGGGCGTCGCCCTCAACGGCAAGGGCCGATACGGGAAGGGGGGCTACTACTCGTTCTGCGACGGCAGCGTGCGGTACCTTCGGTTTGAAGCGACCTACCGCAGCCCGGAAGACAACCTGTGGAGCCTGCGATGAACGCTCCCGTGCCCGTGCGGTTCCGGGAAGGGGTCACCACCGGTGCGCGTGGGGCGCTCCAATGGATCCTTTGCCTGTGCCTGATGGTGGGTGTCGCCGGTTGTCGCCCCACCGATCCGGATTCGGCCGCCGACCCGGAATCGGGCACGCGTCGGCTCCGGGTGCTGACCACGTTCACCATCCTCCAGGACATGGCCCGCAATGTCGCCGGCACGAACGCCGTGGTGGAATGCATCACCAAGCCGGGTGCGGAGATCCATGACTACGAGCCGACACCCCAGGACATCGTCAAGGCCCAGGCCGCCGACCTGGTCCTCTGGAACGGCCTTGGACTGGAGCGCTGGTTTGAACGGTTCTTCGGCAGCGTGCGGGACGTTCCCAGCGTGGTCTTGAGCGACGGCATCGAACCGCTGGGAATCCGCAGCGGCCCCTACACCGGCAAGCCAAACCCGCACAGCTGGATGTCCCCCTCCAATGCGGTCCTGTACGTGGAAGCCATCCGGCAGGCGCTGGTTCGGCTCGATCCGGCGAACGCCGCGGCCTACGACGCCAACGCCGCGGCCTACATCGGACGACTGCGGGAGATTGATTCCCGGCTGCGCGCGGTGCTGGCCGGCATTCCCGAGGAGCGTCGCTGGCTGGTGACCAGTGAGGGGGCCTTTACCTACCTGGCGCGGGATTATGGCTTGAAGGAACTGTACCTGTGGCCCGTGAATGCCGATGAGGAGGCCACGCCCCAGCAAGTCCGGGAGGTCGTGGACCAGGTCCGTCGGCACCACATTCCCGTTGTGTTCAGCGAAAGCACCATCAGCGACCGGGCGATGCGACAGGTCGCGAAGGAGACCGGGGCGCGCTACGGGGGCGTCCTCCATGTGGACTCGCTGACCGGACCCGACGGACCCGCACCCACCTACCTCCGCCTCCTGGAGGCGAACGTTCAGACCGTGGCCCGCGGCCTTGCTGCGCCCTGAATCCCCGCCCACGACGCATGGCCCCCAATTCACGCCCCGCCGCCGGACCGGTCCGGACCGACCTCGCCGTCAATGGGGTCACGGTCACCTATCCCAACGGCGTGATCGCGGTTCGCGACGTGACCTTCCACCTGGATCCCGGATCCATCTGCGCCCTCGTCGGCATCAACGGCTCGGGAAAATCCACCCTCTTCAAGGCGATCATGGGGTTTCTCCGTACGGTCGCGGGGGACATCCGCATCGGCGGCCGCCCGGTGGGCGCCGCGCTGAAGCAGAACCGGGTGGCGTACGTGCCCCAAGCCGAGGAGGTGGACTGGTCCTTTCCGGTGACCGTCGAGGACGTGGTCATGATGGGCCGCTACGGCCACATGAATTTCTTGCGCCTGGCGGGCCGCCGGGATCGCGAGGCCGTGCGGACCAGCCTCGAGCGCGTGCAGCTGGAAGGCTTTCGGAACCGCCAGATCGGCGAACTTTCGGGTGGCCAGCGCAAGCGGGTCTTCCTGGCGCGTGCGCTGGCCCAGGAGGCACATCTGATCCTCCTGGACGAACCGTTCACCGGCGTGGACGTGAAGACCGAGGCGGCAATCGTGGACCTTCTGCGGGAACTCCGGTCCTCCGGGCACCTGGTCCTGGTTTCCACCCACAACCTCGGTTCCGTGCCCGAATTTTGCGACCATGCGGTGATCATCCAACGCACCCTGATCGCCGCCGGTCCGATGGCAGCGACGTTCACCGAGGCCAACCTCGCCCTCGCCTTCGGCGGGGTGCTGAGACATTTCCGCTTCGACCAGTCCACCGTGCAACCGCACGACGGGCGCGCCATCACGGTGCTCACGGACGACGAACGACCCCTGGTTCTCGGCAAAGACGGCCACCTGGAATTCACCGAGCGGAGCCGCCACGAGGATGTGGTCCGCGCCCGAACCACGCCGGAGGACGAGGGATAGGGATGAGCCCCGGCATCGGCGTCCTCACACTTCCATGACCTCCCCGCTGCTCATCCCCTTCCAGTATGAGTACCTGGTCAAGGCGATCTGGGTCAGTGCGCTGATCGGGGGCGTGTGCGGACTGTTGTCCTGCTTCATCACGCTCAAGGGGTGGTCCCTGATGGGGGATGCCCTGTCCCATGCGGTGGTGCCCGGAGTGGCGCTGGCGGCAATGGCCGGGCTGCCCTTCGGCGCCGGCGCGTTTGCGGCAGGGTTGCTCGCTGCCGGCGGGATGGGATTCATCCGGGCGCGGACCTCCCTCCGCGAGGACGCGGTCATCGGCGTGGTGTTCACCACCTTTTTTGCGGCGGGACTGCTGATGATTTCCCTGCGCCCCAGCGGCCTGAGCCTTCGAACCATCATCCTGGGCAATCTGTTGGGGATCTCGAGGGGCGACATCCTCCAGGTCGTGGTCATCGCGGCGATCACCCTGGGGGTGCTGGCGGTGCAGTGGAGGGACCTCGTCCTGTATTGCTTTGACCCGCAGCAGACGCGGGCGCTCGGGCTGAACCCGCTGCGGTTGCATTTCACGCTGCTCACCCTGCTGGCCGCGACCGCGGTCGCCTCGCTCCAGGCGGTCGGCGCCTGCCTGGTCGTCGCCACCCTGATCACACCCGGGGCCACCGCCTACCTGCTGACGGACCGTTTCGGACGGATGATGTTCCTGGCCGGCGGCTTGGGTGCGGTCACCGGGGCGGCGGGCGCCTACGCGAGCTACTTCGTCAACGGATCCCCGGGTGGCTGCATTGTCGTGCTCCAGACGCTGATCTTCCTGACGGTGCTGGTGTTCGCCCCGCGTCACGGGATGCTGGCCGGCCGCGTCCGCATCCCCGCATGAACTGGAGCGCCCCGTTTCAGTTCGAGTTCATGCGGACTGCCCTCGCGGTCGGTCTGGTCATCGGCACGGTCTGCGCCGTCCTCTCCTGCTTTCTGGTGCTCAAGGGGTGGTCCCTCATGGGCGACGCCATCTCGCATGCGGTCCTGCCGGGCATCGTGCTCGCCTACATTGCCGGCCTGCCCATCGCCCTCGGCGCCTTCGCTTCCGCACTGGTCTGCACGATCGGGACCGGATTCATCAAGTCCCACAGTCGCGTCAAGGAGGACACCGTCCTGGGGGTGGTCTTCACCGGAATGTTTGCCCTCGGCCTGGTTCTGTTCACCCGCGTCGAATCGGATCAGCATCTCAATCACATCCTGTTCGGCAGCCTTTTGGGACTGCCCCGGAATCAGGTCGTTGAGACGGCCGGAATCGGGTTGGCCGCGCTCCTCCTCACCTGGATCCTGCGAAAGGATCTGCTGCTGTTCTGCTTCGATCCGGGGCACCTGCGCACCATCGGACGGAATCCCCAGGTGATGAATTACGTCCTGCTGATCCTGCTGTCGTTGACGATCGTCACCTCGCTCAAGGCGGTGGGCATCCTGCTCGTGGTGGCGATGCTGGTGACGCCGGGATGTGTCGGATTGCTCCTGGCCGACCGGTTTCCCCGCGTGATGGCCATCGCGGTCGCCACGGCCGTGATGGCCACAACGGTCGGGACGTATGTCAGCTTCTTCCTGAACGCGTCCACCGGTGCGTGCATCGTCCTGGCGCAGTCCACGCTGTTTGTCCTGGCGCTTCTGTTGGCCCCGAAGCGCGGCCTGCTGGCGGCCCGCGGGCGGTCCGCAGCGGCCCCGGCCGGCCGGGCCGCCGAGGCCGACCCGGCCGCATCCCGCTGAGCTGAGTGGTTACGGGGCGTCGGGCACCCGCATCCGCAGTTCCGCCTGCGCCAGGATGTCCTGGGCGAGCGGGTTGCTCCACCACTGCCACTGCAGGGACTGCTGGGCCATTTGCCGGGCCTCGGCAATACGCCCCTGCTGCAGCAGGTACCAGGCGATGGCGTTCTGGATCTCGATGTCGTTCGGTCCGAGCCGAAGGGCCTCGGCAAACGCAGCGGCCGCGATCTCCGGCTGATTCAGCCACTGGTGGGTCTTGCCGAGCGCCAGATGCGCCCGGGCATTGTGTGGATTCAGGGCAATCGCCTCCTCGAACCGGGACACGGCCTGCGCACCGTGCTCCCGCCACGCGTCCTCCCCCTGCAGGCTGAAACGCCGGTGGACTTCGCCCAGTTCATACACCGTCCGGTCGTTGTCCGGACTCTCCCGGACCGCGCGATCCAGGGCGGCGATCAACTCCGGCGAGAGGGTCCGGATCTGACGCACCCGGTTGAGCGCCAGGCCCTCGCGTCCCAGCCTGAGTGCGATCGGGAGCATCCAGGCGACCATCGTGACGGCTCCCGCGGTGAGCGCGATGCGTCCCATCCAGCGGGGCCGAAACCAGAAACGTTCGGTGGCGAACCGGATATTGGCCGCCAGCAATCCGGTCAGCAGGGCGGCCGTGACGGCGATTCCCGGAATGTGCAGGTCGAAGTCCACCACGCAGTGCACCCCGAGCCCCAGGAGGCCGACCCAGGCCCCGAGGAAAAAGGCCGTGCGATTGCTGCTGCGGGATCCCAGATCCCCGGCGGCCCGTTCCACATAGCGGCTGGAGGCCACGAGCCCCCAGGCAAACGCGGCGAAGGTCAGCCCGAAGAGGGCGGTTCCCGCGATGCCGTAATCCACGAGCAGGTTGAGGTACTCGTTGTGCACCCATACCGGCGAGGCCTGGAAGCGAGGCGGACGATACTGGGGGAACCGCACATCGAACTGCGCGGGCCCCACCCCCAGCCATTCGTGATCCCGCCACATGGCGACGGCCGGTTTCCAGAGCTCGCGGCGTCCCGCCGAGTCGGCAGTGCCCTCGGTGGTGAAGTTCTCGATGCGCGCACGGGCCTTCTCGGAGCGCGACAGAAACACGATCCCGCCGGCGACGAGCACCACCACCGCGATCGCCACCGGAAGCCGCAGCTCCCGCCGCCGCCAGCCCAGCCAGGCAAATAACACCAGGAGGGCCACCGCCGCCGCCGCCCAGCCACCGCGCGACATCGTCACGGCGATGCCGCCGGCCATGAGGAACGCGGCATAGCCGTGGAGCACCCGGGCGAGGGGTTTTCCGCGCCCGACAAAGACCTGGGCCAGCGCCAGCGGGAGCAGCAGAACGAGAAACCCGGCGAGGTGGTTGGGATTGACGAACGGGCCGCCGGCCCGCTTGACGTAGGTTGCCGGCTGCAACAGCCACAGAATGCGGTTCGAGCCGCTGACCCACTGGATCACGGCATACGCCGCCGCCAGCCCCCCGAGGGCCACCAGGGCATGCGTCACCCACTGGGTCGGTTCCTGACGGTAAAAATTGTTCAGGGCCACCAGAAACACGATCGCCGACACGACCAGCAGGAGGAACTCCCTGCGTGCGGGATAGGCCACATCCACCCCGGTCATCCGCCACGCCGCATAACCCACGAAGGCCAGGCAGGGCCATAACATCGGATGCAGCAGCAGGCGGTTGGACGGATTCAGCCAGAGGCGCGCGATCCAGACGGGCAGGGACAGCAGCGCCAGCCCGATGAGCAGCGCAAACTCACTGGTCCGGATGCCCCCAAAAATCGCCACCGCCACGGTGACCAGTGCCAGAACGATCCCCACCAACGCCTGTTCGCACACCTCGTCGAGTTTCTCCGGGTCCCACATGGTTGATTTCTGCGAACGTAGGCGGGAAGCGCCACCCGCCGGAAGCAGAACTTCCTCGGCGGCACCCCGACCTTCCTCAGCCCCCGCGGGCCCCGGATGGATCCGCCCCGGCGTCGAGCCAGGTCCGGAGTCCTGGAAACCGGCTGGAGAGCAGGGCCACCCCGGCTTCGCCCAGCACGAGCAGCGCGGTGGACACCGCATCGGCATCCGCTGCGGACCGCAGCGCGACCGCCGCCATCTGCGTCCCCGTCCCGGTCCCCGGCAGCGGAACGCCGGAACGTGGATCCATCACATGCCCGGCAGGGCTGCCGGAGTTGCCCGCAAACGAGCGCCCCCACACGGCCGACACCGACAGCGATTCGTCGTGCAGCGTCACCACGCCGCCCCCGGCGTCGCCGGGCCACCGCGCCAGCGCGACCCTCCAGCCGGTTGCTTCCGATCGCGTCCCGATGCCCACCACCGTGCTCGTGCCGCCATGCAGCAGCGCCGTCGTCACCCCCGCCTCCCGAAGGATGCCGACCGCCCGGTCCAGCGCGTATCCCTTGCCGATCCCTCCGAGATCCAGCAGGCCGGCCTCACCGTCAAACCCCACGCATCCTGTGGAGGCATCCATCACAACTCGTTCCCAGCCGCAGCGTCGCCTCGCCGCCCCGAGAACGTCGGGATCCGGGGACGCCCCCGGTTCGCCATGAAATCCCCAGGCCCGGACCAGCGGCCCGGCGGTCACGTCAAAGGCCCCGTCGGTCCGGGCGCACAGCTCGCGGGCCCGCTCCAACAGGCGGAAGGTCTCAGGCGCCACCCGCACCGGACGTCCCGGACTGGACGCGTTGATGCGGGCGATGTCCGAGTGCGGACGATACAAACTGAGCAGGTCCTCGAGGCGGTCCACCTCGTCGAGCGCCTCCTCGCCCGCCGCCCGGAGCGTTGCGGGGTTCCCGCCATGCAGCACGAACTCGAAGCGCGTCGCCATGGCCAGACGGGCGACCCGGACTTCCTGGAACAGGGCGGGCATGGAGTTCAATGGGCAGCGGCGTCCCAAGCGCTCCCTGAGAGTTCCCCGGGAGCCGTCCCCGTCGGGAAAAACGGAAACGCCGGCCCGGGAAGGGCCGGCGTCCGCGACATGGCACCCCGGGGGAGGCGGGTAACCTTCAGGTCGGGAATCAGGAATCGGCGTCCCAGCCGTAGTAGGGCACCTGAAGCTCGCGTCCCATGCCATCCTTCACCTTGCGCGTCGTCTCGTCGAAGTAGCACATGGTGCCGATGCGGTCGGAGGCCTCGGCGAGGGAGATCACCGTCTGCACCTTGACCGCGAGGTCAATGTTGGCATTGGGCTCCTTGTTGGCCCGGATGCTGTCGTAGAAGTTGCGATGGTGCGAGGCGACGCTCTCGCTGCCGAACGCCGGGCTGGTCTCCGCGTCAATCTCCTCGGCAAACGGGCGCTCCGGACGCAGTTCGACGCGGTTGCCGGCCATGGTGAGGTTGGCCCTGTGGCCGCGGATCACCTCCTGGGTCCCGAGCTCGTTGACCGTGCTCGACGTGATGTGCATCACGTAGCCGCTGGGAAACTCGGCAATCAGCTCGATGATCTCCGGCACATCGCGGACGTATTTTGTGACCTGCTCCGGCTTGCGCCCCTCCTCGAAAAGATCCGTCTTGAACGCCTTGCTGCCGATGGCGGCCACGCGAGTCGGAAACTCCGGCTTGCCGGTGGCCAGCATGTAGGGATGGAGCTTGTGCGGGAACAGGTCCCCAAGCAGCCCTGAGCAGTACGGGTAGTATTTGCGCCAGCGGAAGTAGTGGTCGGCGTTGAAGGGCATCTGCTTCTTGATCTGGTCGCCCTGCCACATCGCCCAGTTGGTATCCTCGGCCGTGCACCATGGCTGGATGGTATAGTTCCATTCCCCCCAGGGATTGTTCCGCATGTAGCTGCCCTGGAGCATGACGATCTTGCCGATCTTCCCGTCACGGATCCATTTGGCGGCCTGATGCCACTTGTCATCCGAGCATCCCTGGGAACCCACCTGAAGGACCTTGCCCGTCTTGCGGACCATGTCGTAGATCTCGAAACCCTCGGCCAGGTAACGGGTCATCGGCTTCTCGACATACACATGCTTGCCCGCCTCCATCGCGTCGCAGCAGATCCGGGTGTGCCAGTGATCCACCGTGGCGCAGTAGATGGCGTCAATATCCTTGCGGGCGAGCAACTTCCGGTAGTCTTCGTAACCCTCGGCCGGCCCGGCGCCACCCCCGGCGATCTGCTGCTTCGCCGCCTCCACCCGGTGTTTGGAAACGTCGCACACGGCCGCGAGGGCGACATTGAACTCCTGGTGGTGGGCCAGGTCCTGGCCGACATGGGCGCCGGCTCCCTGACCGCCCACGCCGATGTAGCCGCAGACAATCCGGTTGTTGGCGCCGACGACGTTGGCGGATGGCGCCTGGTTCTGGCCGTACACGGGGGTCTTGAACGACCGGACCGCGCCGGCGACGGCCAGCGCACCCGTGGTCCGACGGAGGAACTCGCGACGGGAGGGCGAAGTGGAAGAGGATTCAGTGGACATGAGCGCAGAATGCTGTGTGTAGAAACTCGTGGATTCGGACGCACAGTACCGAGCGACCATTCGAGGTCAACGCGGAAGCCGCGCGCAATTGGGGCCTGTGGCCCGTGGCTGGTTGCCCGGGTGTGTCCGGTCTCTGGCTTGGGGACGCCAAGGCCTCGGCTCACTCCGGGACGGGATCGTCCGGCATCTCACGGGCCGCGAACCGGGCGCGCTGCCAATTCCGGGAGGCCCGAACCCGGCGCACGGCCTGCGGACCCGCCAAGGCGGGCAAGCTGTCAAAGCAACCATCACGGCGCCAACTCACAGCGCTGGCCGCGGAGAGCCCAAAGGTCCCCAACAACCTGCTGGTCGAGAAGACAGGTTCATAAACTGACCTGATCGTCAGCAAGCAGCCCACCGCCCGCGCCCACTTGCTCAAGGAGGCCTTCGCTCACTTCTGGACCTACCGCTCGGTCCACTGCGCCTGCCGCTTCCTGGAAGCCTGGTGCCAGCGCACGATGCGCAGCCGCATCGAGACCATGAAGAAAGTTGCCCGTATGCTCCGCCGTCACCAACCCACTGGTACTGGTAGGAATTTGGTTTTTACGCTTCGCCGGGAAAATGCAAATCCTCATCGTGCGTGGCGAGGTGGACCCGAAACTGCAAGACGAATATACGGGCAAGAAAACGTCCTTCGCCGCCTACCGCCCCGTCATCGTCGCAGCCCGCCGACAACTCGATTGGCTGGTTGAGCAGCTAAACCGACCACCGGCATAGCTGTCGCGGCTCTGTGCGCCCACGCGGAGAGAAAACACGTCCCAAGAACCGCGCGTCGGGCGGGTTGGCAATTGCCGGCACTGGCCCGTTTACGGAGGATCAACATTCCATCATCCCACTCGGCGCAAATCGAAGATTGCAGCACCTTGGGCGGATCGTCGCACAGCTTATCTCGCAGCCCTGAGAATCTCCAAGAACTTCCTCACTTCATCGTTGACTGGAGCATTCCGGAGATTCTCCGGCGTGTCGATTTGTACGACCTCCCCATGCGCTAGGAACATGATGCGGTCGCACAAGGAAGATGCGAACTCAATGTGATGCGTTACGACGATCATTGTTAGCCCTTGCTCGCGTAGCTTGCGAACCGCCTGCATAACCTCGACGGTCAGAACTGGATCGAGTGCAGAGGTTATCTCATCAAGCAGCATCAGCTTGGGCTGCATCATGAGCGCCCTAATTATCGCCACACGCTGGCGCTGTCCTCCGGAAAGCTGCCAAACCTTTGAATACACCTTATCCGCAAGACCGAATTGCCGGCAAAGATCAACAGCTCTTGTCTCACTTTCCAAACGCCCCACGCCGCGGACTACAATCGGAGCAAGTGTCAGATTTCCGAGCACAGTGCGTTCATCCCAAAGGTTAAAGCTTTGAAAGACGAGCCCAATATCTTGGCGCAGGGCATTTATGGTTTCTTCATTCGGAGGCGAACCCGTTGCTTGTGCTTCCCGCAATCCGGTCACTCCATTAGCCGTTACCACGAGATTGTGCGGCCCGTGGTATTCGATGCGGCCTTTTTCAATGGTTTCCAGAAGATCAAGACACTTCAGCAGGGTTGTCTTGCCGCCACCACTCGGCCCGATAACACCCAGGATTTCCTGTTCCCTCAGCCCGAAAGACACTTCGCGCAACACTTCGCTGCTGCCGAATCGCTTGCAGATTCCCGCAACGCGCAGAATCTTACGACCAGCCGGGCTATGAGTGCTGTCCGTTGAGGCGGCACTCATATCACCTTGCTCGCGATGCTCCCTGTTCGAGTCCAAGTCTCAATCCACCGGGCGGCGTAGGTCGAGGGAATGACCAGAACTACATAAACAACGGCAACGACAACCCATGCCTCCAATGAGCGGGCGATGTCGGCAATTACCGTCTGCGCGGTGTAAACGACTTCCCGAACATTGATGACTGAGGCGAGGGAACTCATCTTGAGCATTCCGATGTAGAGAACCGTCATCGCGGGAATCGTCTCGCGCAGGACGTGAGGTAAGACAATGTGCCGTGTGACTTGCTTGTGCGACATTCCTAACGCGCGGCCAGCATCAATGGCACCGGTGGGCACGTTGTCAATCGCTGCCCGGACAACGTCAGCCGTGAAAGCCGCCAAGTTCAGGGCCATCGCGATGACATAAACCCAAAACGCCTGCACAGTGGTCCCGATGACCTGCTTGGTGAGCAGGTAATACATGAACAGAATCAGCACCAGCGGAGGCAAAGCGCGAACAAAGTCAATGAGCGGGTAAAGGGTGAGCCGTGCAAAGCGTCGCCGAAGCACAAGACCCGTTGCGACGCCCAAGACCGTGCCGCAGATCACGACGAGGATGGTTAACACTAACGTCGTGGCCGTTCCTGAAAGGAACGCCTGCCAATAAGGCAGGATTCTTGCGAAGTTCCAATCGTAGTTCACAACCTGGTTGTTCGGCTGTCGCTGCATGGCTCGCCACTAAACCGTTTGCTGCACACAAACAGCCAATCCCCAAACGCCATGCGTTGTTCGGGCCAAATCTGCCGGGCCGACAGAACATCAAAATGCGGAGCAAGCAGCGTTTCGAAACCCGCTTTGCTCGTCTTGTATTCACCACGCTCGCACCAGTCGTTGACCATCACATCCGCTACCGCTTGGACGACATCATCGGGCGGAGCGGTTTTGTCAATGTAGGCCATGAGGGCGCCAAACATTTCCAAGACGGCTCGTTTCCGATCTTCTTCGCACATGAAGGGAGAAATCAATTCCTCGCCAACCAGCAACAACCCGCCCTGAACTAGCTCCCGGCTGACCTTCTCGATGAACCGCGCTTGGTCCTGCCGCTCAAGATGGTGGATGCCCGCGGTGCAAATGATCAAATCAGGTGAACAATCGGGTTGGTAGACGAGCGCGTCGTTCTCGACGAATTTCACGCCAGCATACTTGTGTTCGGCGTATCTCACGTAGGGTGGGTAGATGTCGCACCCGACCGCAACGATGTCACGCCGCCTCTTGACGATTTGATTTAGGAGGAATCCCGTTCCGCACATGTAGTCCACGACAAATGCCGACTTCGGCGCGTGCTGCTCGACCCAGTCCACCGCCTCCTCCAAGACCTTGCCCCAAGGCCAATGATCGTATTCGGCTTCGTAAACTTCGGGCCCTGGCATTCGAGCCTGCGGGAACTTCGCTAGGCCCGTGAGGTGCCGCTGAATATCAGGTGCAAGTTGATTCACGCCTTCGTCACTTCCTCGCCTTGGCAGAAGGCACTTGCCACTTCCGAGCCAGCGCATCGAGAATGCCTGTGCTTTCAAGGTTCCGCAGGCACACCGTTAGAAATTCAGCGCTGCGTGCATCATCAGGCCGGAGGGCGAATCCTGCAGGCATCGCTGCGGGGGGATTGTCCAGCCACAAAGCCTTCACGGTGTCGGCATGCTCATTCACGAAACGCTGCGCGCTCGCCCCATCAGCAATTGCTACGTCCGCACGTCCGGCCACGACCTCGTTGAAGACTTGCAGCAGGTCCGTAGCCGTTTGAACACTAACTATTTTCGGGTTCGTGAACCTGGTCTTCACCAGCGTTTCACTCGCCCAACCCTGACCAACGGCTATGGTGATCCCTGCGCGGTCCAGGCTCGCAAAGTCTGTAAAGCGGGAATCGTCCTTGCGGACGACCGCAATGCCGTCGGCGAAGTAGGCGTAAGGCGCGGTGAATGCGAACTCGCGAGCCCTCGGAATCGTTTGGAAGATCGGGTCGGCGATGACATCGAACTCACCGCGTTTCAAGTTCGCGCTCATCGTGTTCCAGTTTAGTCGATGCCAGACTACCTTGCATTTCGACTCCTTCGCGATCTGCTCAATCAAGTCAACGCTGAAACCGGAAACCGCCTTGGTGTTTGGGTCTTCTTGTGTGTAAGGCGGGTAAACGCCGTAACCCGCGTGCAATTCACTATTGCTATTGATCCTAGCCAAAAGGCCGCTCACCGCGTTCGGTTCGCTTGTTGGCGTCCCAGTTCCAGACCGATGGAAGTAAGAAGCTGTCCCGATCAACAGCGAGACAACTGCTACCGCCAACGCGATGTATGCTACCGGCGTTCGTGCTGAATTTGTCGCTTGCATGGTGTTTGTTGTCGCTGTTTACGTGACGGAATATTGTTTGATTTTCTCGCGCAACTGATTTGCCACGGCATCTGCGTCGTTCCGCATGGCTTCCTGGCATTGACTCTTAAGAAGCTCGACATACCCCTCCACAACGCCGAGCCTCTGGGCAAGATTCTCCAAGCTGAATGGCTCTATTCCTGCATCACGAAGTTCACTCGACACATCTTCATCGGGTTTACCTTCCCACGGGGCATCCTTCCACTCTGTTTTGCTCACCAAAGCAGACCCAAAAGCTTTGGTGATTTCGGCTTGCCAGTCCTTATCCTCTGGCGGGTAAATGAATCCCACGGGAATGGGAGCTTCGCATTTCATCTCTCGGTCTTCAGAAGTGAATTGGGCGTCCTTGGCCGTCGGGGACTTTAGCTCGTCTGAATGTCTCTTGAGATAATCGTTCAACTCATCCTTCGAAATCCGCCACATCTGATTTTTAACGCAGTGATCGCAAATCACTATCCTTCTCAGCGGATCGACTTCCAGCCAGCCGCGCAGTTCGAGCGCGCTCTTGAACCGGGTAAGAATCCGTTTGCCGCCGTAGCTCCTTCGCTTTGCCTGAAGGACTGCCCTGTGCGCTTCTAGGGCAGCCACTGTCTCTCCGATCGTGCCGATAAGAATCTCCTCCCCAGAAGTATCCAGCGTGTTCACGATTCGCTCGCCTGTGGTGAGGTTGGGATTCTTCAGAAAATCGTGCCGGTAAGCCTTGCTCGCGCTGTTCGCAATGCAGGCGATACTTTTTACCCACCCAAACTGAATAATATCAACATGCCGGCTGCGAGGCCCGGTCTTGAAGTATGGGTCGCAACAAAAGTCGTAACTATTCTCCAACAGATACGTAGAAAGATTCTCGGGCGTGATAGCACCTTTGGCTTCGCGGGAGCTTTCCGCAACGCCAAGCGAGCGGCATAAGTTCGCGATAATAGATTGCGTGAGGATCGAATACCGACTCTCGCTGCCACCAACATACTCCTCATCCGAGTAAATAAGTTCGGGCTGGGTGTCCCGCTCAAGAATCGCTCTTCTTACCGGCATCGATAATTCGTGCCGCTTAGTTTCTGGCCCCTCATAAATTCGCTTTGGCCCGTCTTGGACCAGAAACCGTTGGGAATCACCAATGGGATCTTTCGCTGAGGCGATGTAAACGTCACCGTCCGGGGTCATCCACAAGTCTTGTTCGTCTGGAAGAGGAAAGGGACGGGGTAGTTCTTTCAGTTTTCCCGCAGCCACCAAACCAGCAATGTGCTCACGGGAGTATGGACGACTGCTCTCGAACCCATAAAAGAATGGCCCGTCGGCTTTTCCCGCATATCGTGAAATGAAGGGAACCACAACCCACCTGTCTTTTTCCGGGGGCTGGCTAGAATAATGGGTGACAAGCAGCATGGCGCGTGTCGTTAGCGAGTCAATTCATGCAACCGAGACTCAGCATCCTGAATCGTCGGCGGATACTCGCCATGTGCCAAAATGTAACGGCATACGGCTGTTGATGCTTGCACGAGGCTTGCGCCTGGAGTCCTGTTGCGATAGGCGTAGCGCAACACACGGCATCCGGGGTGGTTTCTTGCAAATTGAACCGACCGATCCGAAAGGCTGCCAAATCGAGTTGATCCGGCTGCGTCTGCAGCCTGTAGTTCTGGCCACAGAATCGCGTCGAACTCGCTTACCGGCACAGCGTCTCTGAAATGAAACTCAAACTTCCACTTCCAGTGTTCCCGTTTGTAAGCCTCTTCGAGATAAAACTCGATTGCGCCCCAATAATACCAGAAGTTCTTGTGGCGCGTGCGGACTTCGCGAGCGCACAACTCTCGCGCATCGCTTGGAAGAAGAAACTCCCCCTGAGCAGATTGAGGATTGTCATCTTCGCAAATAGACTCGGTCGAGCCGAGATCGCGCCGGCTTGCATTGCACCGTGGAAATGCTTCAATTCCTCCCTGCACAAAAATGCCAAACGCCGGTCGCGGACCAGTGGACAAAGTGGAGTAGTAGGGGTCGTGGACGCCGAGGTATGCGAATACGAACCGATCCAGTCCAACGGCACGAGCCCGGATCATATGTCGTGTTTCCTCACCACCCTTCGTCAGCGCAGTAGCACGGCGTTTCTCGTCAGACAAGAGACCCCTGTCGGATTCGAGAATGGATTGGCAGAGGTCGGCTCGCCCATTGAGATCAGGGAAGGTGTGGGTGACCGGCGTTTTGATCGCTTCCGTTTCACTTGTGGTTAGGGGTGCGACATCCACACTGCCCCGCCATCGGTTGAAATTGGCACGCATCAACTCTTCCGTCAGGTCTGTTGTAACATCGAAGGTCATGTTTCAGATGGAATCTCTGAAGTCAACGTGAGGAATTAGCATCATTGCGTTGGCGGCGTTGGTGCGGGCGCGGGTTTACTACTGGTAAGAATTTGGTTTTTACGCTTCGCCGGGAAAGGGAGATTTGGTTGCAATGTCCCGACCTTTAGAGTGAGTCCAACTCGCGATTTGGGCGGTGTCAACTGCCAATTTTCGCCTGCGGCGAAGCTTCTCCGAGGCGGGAGAGGGTCGAGGGGTTGTTGAAGGCCGCCAGAGGGGGCAGGGATCCCAGTGCACTACCCGATTCCGGGGTGTCGCTTGCAGGCTGGCGTCCATCGGCTGATCAGGCTTCAGTCGGTGAGGACGTTGTCGTAGTCCGGCATCGGGGAGGTTTCGATCAAGAACTCGCCGTCGTGGAGAGGCGCGGGATCATTGCCGGAGGGGGCGGACGATGGGGACTCGGATACCTCGTCCCTCCCTCTCGGTGGAGGTGGGGACCGGGCCGGGGCGAAGGTGGCGGGTCCACACCAGAGATTGAGATGGCGGAGGATCTTCTCGATGGCGACGGGCTCTTCGATCAGGGCGATGAAGCGCATCGCCTTGCGGCACTCGGGGCATTGGAGGGGATCGGTATGCCACGCCTGCCGGATGAGGTCCCGCCACTTGCGGGCGGGCAGCTTGGCCGGTGGTGGAGGCGAACCCTTGGGCCAAGCCACCGTCGCAGCGGGATTGGCGCGGCTCCGGCAGCCGCGGCTCTTGTTCGAATACAGCCCGTAGTACCGGATCATTTGGGCGCCCCGGTCGGGGATGTGCTGCGAGAGCGCCGCCAGAAAGTCCTCCGCGGCGAAGACCTCAAAGTTGCGGTGGATCTTGGGATTGAGCCGCGAGCGGTAGATCACCACGTCCCCGGGTTGTTCCAGGGTGATCTTGGCCGCAGAGAACGGGTTGCGCAGGATGTACTGGCAGAGTGCCTCCCGTTCGGCGCGATTTTCCGGGGGCACACTCCGGGTGGCGTCCACGTTGAATCCGGTGTGCTTCCAGCCGCGCATGCGCTCGACCAGTTGCGGGGAAATCCGATGCAACCGGAGGAGTTCGGCGAAGATCCGGTCCCGAAAGACGGATTCCAGAATGCCGTGTGGGATCTCGGGAGCGGGGTGCCACTGGCCCTCGGAATCCAGCAGTCCCTCGGCAACCAGGGCGTGGATGTGGGGGTGGAAGTCGAGGTACTCGCCGAAGGTGTGAAGGGTGAGGAGGAAGGCGGGGCGCCCGCGAGGCAATCCGAGGGCGGTGCGCAGGAGTTGGGTCAGCGTTTGCTGCGCGACGGTACAGAGGCGCCTGTACAACGACGATTATTTTTCCCGGTGACGACGATTAAAATTCCCCACTTGGGGTGAGGGGTTTTTCGGTTCGTCCGGCGAAGCCGGACGACGGGCGAGTGCCCGTGGGTCCTGTGGCTTGCCGCAAGATGATCACCGAAAAGCAATGCGGGCGGCTCCGGAAAGAGTTTGCCCCCACCCACAACATGAAACTGAGTGCCCTGAAGGCTGGGGTCGATCGCAAGACGGCCCGGAAGTATCTGCAAACCCAAGCGTCCCCGGAACAACTCCAAAAGCCCCATCGGTGGCGCACCCGGGCCGATCCATTGGCCGACGTGTGGCCCAAGGCCAGCGCCATGCTGGCCGAGGCTCCGGAGTTGGAGGCCAAGGCGTTGTTCGATTTCCTGGCCGCACAACCCGGGAGCGGACTGAAGCCCGGACACATCCGGACCTTTCAAAGAAGGGTGCGCCAATGGCGGGGAACCGCCGGTCCGGAACAGGAGGTGATGTTCGGTCAGTCGCGAGTGCCCGGTGGGCTGTTGCAGGTGGATTGGACGCATCCCGGCCAACTCCAGGTGACCGTGCAGGGCCAACCCTTGGACCATCTGCTCTGCCACGGAGTGTTGGCCTACTCCAACTGGCAATGGGCGGTGCGGTGCCAGTCGGAGTCGTTTCTGAGCTTGGTGGCCGCGGTCCAAGCCTGCCTGAGCCGCCTGGGAAAGGCTCCCCAGTGTCTGGGGACGGACAACAGCAGCGCGGCGACCCACGAGATTGACGCCGGCAAACGGGCCTACAACCCGGACTACCTGGATCTGTGCACCCACTACGATCTGAGCCCCGTGACGATCCACGTGGGCTGTCCCCACGAGCAGGGGGACGTGGAGTCGGCCAACCGACACCTGAAGCGTCGCCTGGAGCAGCATCTGCTGCTGCGGGGAAGTCGGGATTTCGCGTCGGTGGAGGCCTACGACCAGTTCCTGGCCTCGGTGTTGGAGTCAGCCAATGTCGGACGCCAAACCCGGCTGGTGGAGGAACTGGCGGTGATGCGGCCCCTGCCACCGAACCGGCTGGCGGAGTACCGCGAGTTGTTCGTTGCGGTCAGCTCGCAGAGCACGATTCGGGTCAAGAACGTCAGCTACTCGGTTCCATCCCGGCTCATTGGACAACGGGTGCGGGTCGAGCGCTACGAGGCGGAACTGAAGGTGTTTCTGGGCCGCGAACTGGTGCTTCAGCTACCCCGGCAGCGGGGCGACCGCGGAGCCTTGATCGATTTCCGCCATGTGGTGGGACCCCTGCTGCGAAAGCCCGGCGCCTTCGCCAATTACCAGCACCGGGAGCAGTTGTATCCGGCCCCTGGATATCGGGCGGCCTACGACCGACTGGTGGCCGACCACGGCGAACGCCCGGGAGTCGTCGAGTACCTGCAGGTGCTGCGGGTGGCTGCCGAGCACGGCGTGGAGGTTGTGGCGGATCGCTTGACCCATTGGCTGGGACAGAACCAGAAGTGGACGGCCCTGATGGTGGCCCGCGAGCTCTCCCCAACGCAGGGCGAGTGGCTCAAGACGCCGGAACTGGTGGCCGACCTCCAAAGCTATGACGCCCTGCTTGGATCGGAGGTGCCCCATGTCAGCTGATCCCCTGGGCCTGCTGCTGCGCTCCTTCAAACTGCCCACCATGGCCCAGCGCTATCCGGAGACCCTGGCGAGCGCCCAGGCCCAAGGGTGGGACTGCCGCCGCTTCCTCCTGGATCTGTGCGAGGCCGAGGCCGCGGATCGCAAGGAACGCCGCCGGGAACGCCTGCTCAAAGAGTCTGGACTGCCGACCGGAAAGACCCTGGGCACCCTCGACGAGGAGCAACTGCCGGCCAAAATCCGCCGACAGTGGCCCACCCTCCTGGAAGGCGGCTTCGTGGAGCGGGCCGAGAACGTGCTGGCCTTCGGCCTGCCCGGGCGCGGGAAAACCCACTTCCTGGCCGTTCTGGGCCGCGAGCTCATCCTGCGCCACGAATACCCCGTGTACTTCACCCCGACCTTCAAGCTGGTCCAGCAACTCCTGGCGGCCAAGGCGGCGCTCAAGCTCACAAGCCTGCTCCAGCGGTTCGACCGCTACCGGGTCGTCATCCTCGACGACCTCGGATACGTCCAGCAGAGCCGCGAGGAGATGGAAGTGCTCTTCACCTTCCTGGCCGAACGCTACGAGCGGCGCAGCGTCATGATCAGCAGCAATCTGGTCTTCTCCAAGTGGGACCAGATCTTCAAGGACCCACTGACCACCATGGCCGCTGTTGACCGCCTCGTGCATCACGCCCACATCCTGGAGTTCGACAACCCAAGCATCCGCGCCACCCAGGCCAAGAAGCGCGCCAAGGACTGAACCCACCGCGGCCCGCGCCCTGGGTGGTTCCGCTTCGGAAGGTTCGCCTACGGCTCACCTTCCTCCGCTCCACCACCCAGGGCGCCATCCCCCAAAACCACCCCTCACCCCAAGTGGGGAATTTTAATTGTCGGCAGAGGGGAAGAATAATTGTCGTTGAACAGGCGCCGGAGGAGGTTGCGATCCCGGCGGAAGAGCGGTCGCAGCAGCTTGGGCAAGGCGAGGACGACGTGTCGGTGGGGGACGGGAAGCAGGATGTGGTCCACCAGATGGGCGGCGGTTTGCAGAACCTTGCGTTGATGGCAGGAGGGACAAAACCAGCGTCCCTTGCAGGAGAAGGCGACGAGGTATTCGTGCGCGCAATGGTCGCAGCGGACACGGGCGAAGCCGCGCTCGAGGATGCCGCATTGAAGGAACTTCCCGAAGACCTCGGAAACGACGGGGCGCAGGGGGCCCAGACGGGGTTCGTAGGCGTCGGGATAACGGTCCACGAAGGTGTCGTGGTGACGCTGGACACACTGCCACACCGGGGATTTTCGAGGGTTGCGGGACCGGTAGGTTTTCATGCCCGGCTTCTGGGGATTCGAGCGTCCTGAAGCAAAGGGCAGTGGAACCGATCGCGGGAGAACCGGGCATCGGCGGATTTGGGGAGGACGATTGGTACAAGCCCCCGTCTTGAGTGCTGTCAGTGAGGGGATCGGCGAATGCCGTTTCAGCGAACATCATGATGACAGAGCGGCCAAGGGCAGGCGCTTTGCGGACAGCGGGAGACACGGTCCGACAGCCCAAATGGACGCTTGCGGCAGTCCATGGGTCGTCTTCGCGTGAATGCGGGGCCTGCGGGGTCGGGAAGGGTCGGTTGCCGCCGCGGACGGGGCCTATTTCGGCGGCTCGGGTTTGGGAGCCGGCAATAGGGCGAGGATGTCCTGCTGCTTCAGGTACCAATCGCGCAAGGTTCGCGAGAGCATCGAGTCCTTGAATTCCTTGAAGTTTTCGATGTTCAAGGCGCCTTCCACGTCCTCCTTGAAATGCTTGTTCAAATCGGTCTTGGCATCGAGCGCCCAGCCGCGGAAGGAGCCGGTGTTGTCGTTCAAGGCCTTGGCGGCGGCGAGGCGCGTTTCGTGGTCGAACCGGTAGTCCACGACCTCGACGATGCTCTTGTCCACCTTGCCCTTGAGTCGTTGGGCGTCGTCCTTGGCCGTGAGGATCCATCGGGCAAAATCCATGATCCTCTTCTCCAGCACCGCCGTGATGTCGTCTTCGCCGATGGCCTCATTGGCGGCCATGCCAAGGTCGCGGGGCGCGTCCTCCAGGCGGAGCCCGACCTGCTTGAGCACCTCGCGTTCGAATTCCTCAAAGTGCCGTCGTGCTAAAGTGACAGGTTCATAGATTGACACACCGCTCGGCTGTGCGCCCGGTTCCAGACTGCCCCTCGTGGCCCTATGTCTGGAGCCCCGGCTTGGGGGCGGCGTTGCCCACCGAGGCGCAGTGGGAATATGCGTGCCGGGCTGGAAACCAGTCGGCCTTCAACGATGGCTCGGTCTGCACGAAGCCCGACGGCGAAGATCCGGCGTTGGACCGCTTGGGCTGGTTTGGCGAAAGCAGCAAAGGCAAGACGCATCCGTTGAAGCAGAAGTTGTCGAATGGCTGGGGCCTTTACGACCTGCACGGGAACGTGTGGGAATGGTGCCGGGATCGGTGGAACCACGAGGCCTATGCCGCGCGAGCAGAGGGAGTGACGGATCCGGTGGTGGAGTCCAACGACCCGGAGGCCCCCCGCGTCGTCCGCGGCGGCTCCTGGGACTACCGGGCTCGCTTCTGCCGCGCGGCCATCCGCAACGACAGGCGCCCCGGCTACCGCTGGGACAACCACGGTTTCCGGCTGGCCGCAGGTCAAGAGCTCGTGGCGGCGGAGCCGCAGGGCGCGGAGCGCCCCCCGCCGGAGAGGCGGAGCCGGGGCTGAGGGACGAAGCCCGGAGGCGGGCCGCAATCATGGATCAACGGGAACAGGTCTGAGATGCTTACAGAGGGACAGGTCCGTCGCATCGTGGCGCCGCCGGTTGGCGTCCCACAAGCGCCGCACCCGCTTCGCCCGCGTCTTCCCCAACGAACCCTCCCTCCTGCGCCGGGTCTCCGCCCTGCTCACCGAGATCTCCCAGGACTGGGAAACCGGTGTGTCCATCTTTGAACCTGTTCCACTGACTCATCGCCTTCCTTCAGACCGAACCACAATCCCATGGGAGCCGGCTGCCTGACCGTCCGCACCTGCAGATCCCTCAGCACGCCGATTCCGGGCAGGAATTTGGTTTTGACGCTTTGCCGGGAAATGCTCCGGGCTCCGTGCTACTCCGCACCACTCGCCTTTCTTCCGCCGCGGACGATGTGCTTTGCCGTGTCCGCCACGGCAAGCAGTCCGTTCGCGGTCTGCACGGCCCGGGTCACGAGTTCGCGCGCGCCTTCGCGCAGACCCGGGTCGGTCTGCACGAAGCTGACGTTGCCTTCCATGTCCTCCGCCGTCCAGCCGCGGCTGTGCGCGACGAACGGGAACTGGGGAAACGTGAAGCCGAGTTCGCTGAAGAAGGCGAGCATTTGCCCGGCGACGCCCTGCACATTGTCCTGCCCGCCGGTGATGATGAACGCCGCGACCTTGTTTTGGATGAGCGCCACGTCGTTGAGCGTGACCTGGTTTTGCACACAGTTCATCCGCTCGGCCATTTTGAAATAGAGCGAGCTGGCTGCGCCCCAGCGAATCGGCGTGGCCACGAGCACCACGTCGGCCCAATGCACGAGCGCCTCATACACGGGTTCGAGTTCGTCCTCGGCGTCCATCTGGGTGAGCGTGCAGGGCCAGGTGCAGGCCGGCGCGGCTTTGGAGTAGTAGCCTTCGCAGTGCTTGAACTTCACCTCGGCGAGCTTGATGAGCCGGGATTCACAGCCGAGCGCACCACGTGCGTGCGCGAGCGCTTCGGCCAACAGATCCTCCGAAGTCGAATAACGCGGTGCTTCGGCGTCCATGCCGGTCGTGGAAATGCCAAACACGCGAATCGGCCCGGGCTCGCGTTTGACCGGGCGCGCGAGACGATGCGGCTCGCGCCGCGGTGCCTTCGCCGGCGTGGCGGTGTCGAAACGAATCCACAACGCGCCGTCCGCCTCTCGCAATTCATAAGCGGCCACGGCGATGGGATGTCCTTTTGCGGATTTGCCATCGCAACGGTGGAAACTCCAGCCGTGCCACGGGCAAACGATGGCGTCGCCCGCGAGTTGCCCCTCGCTCAGCGGCCCGCCGACGTGCGGACAACGTCCGGCGATCGCACCGAATTTGCCGTCCTTGAACGAAAGCGCGATGGACTTGTCTGCGATGGAAATTTGCTGGAGTTCACGTTGCTTCAACTCGTCGAGCGCGCCGACGCGTTGCCAGGGAGGGTCCGTTTTGTTGGCGAGCATGGCGAAAGGATAGTGGCGCCGCAGGAGTGGGAATTCAGTAACACCGATCCTCCCATGATACCAAGATGCTAAGGTTTGCTTTGACGGTCGCAATGATACGAACGACCTCGGCGGATTCGAAGTACTGCTGTGGGCCAGAATCCAGATGTCGGGTGCCTGCATCGAACACGATCCGGACTGTGGACTTTCCTTCAGGTCGGATGCTCAGGCGGTGCTCTCCTCCCGCCGAAATACTCCCAATGCGCTCCGAGAATCCTGAGCCTGACACCACGACATTGCTGAGTGTGAGAGATGACTGGTTGTTGATGGTGAGGACTGGAGCACGCGAACAGCCCGCAGCCGCCAGGACCACCGTCACGATGGCGATGAGAATCCGGGGGGGGCATTGGTTCATTCCGAATGGACAAGTTGAGCGACAGCTTGTCTGTCGTGCGTCCATTCGTACTGCAAGGACGGATCGTCTGTAAAGTTCTGTTTGGCATGGGGTTATTGGTTTTGGCGGTCGGCCGATTGGGCAATCGTCCGCAACGGGCGTCGGGCGAATGGTCGCACCGCAATTTCGGGCGTTTCGATCCTGCTGGAAGCGCGATGGTTGCAAAAGGAGCCTGTCGTGCGATGGACCCATATCACGACAGGTCGCCGGGCGGGTCCCGACTTCTTGCGAGGGACGGATGCCCGCCCTTCCCTCCGTGCCCTGGTGGTGAGCCGACCGTTTCCAGAGCCACAGGCGGGCCTCGGCATCCATCCCCCCAGGGATGGCGCTGATGCCCAACCCGAGGCCGTCGCTGAAAGAGCCGGTGCACGAAGTCATGCGCTGTCATCACGACGCCCGGCGGACCGAACGGACCTGTTGAGGGTGGATCGTGCGGTTGCTCCGCCACCACCGGCACCCCGCGTCGGCCGCCGGCGCCGGACGGCGGCATCCGAAGAGCCTCGGAGCACCAGGCAATGGGGTCGCACCGCAACCTTTGACATCCTGAGGTGAAGCGGGCCCATCCCGCATCGAATGAGTGAGGGTGCTGCGGGTTGCGTTGGTTGATGAGCGATATCCTGTGACAGACCGGGTGAACGGACGGGAGACGTTGTGGGTGAGCGTGCAATTTCCCGAGCTTTCCACTGGACCCGATGATTGAGGTGCCATTGATTGACCGGTCCATGCACGCGAATCATGACTCGGGCATCCGATTGAATCGGCGGGATTTTCTCCGCACGGCCGGGGGGACAGCGACCGCGTTGGCGCTCGGGCGGACGCAGGCATTTGCGCAATCCTTGCCCGCCGGGCCGGGCGTGATCCGGTTTGCCGTGATCGGGGACTTCGGTCAGACCTTCGCCGACCAGACGTTTCCGCTCGACCACGTGGCAGCGATGATCCGGAGTTGGAACCCGGACTTTGTGGTTTCGGTCGGGGACAACAACTACCAGCTCGGCCTTGCCGCGACGGCCGATGTGAACATCGGGAAGAATTTCTCGGCGTTCATCTATCCCAAGTCCACCGAGATCCCTGTCGAATACCCGCATCCGCCCGGCGCTCCCCTCTACAACCGGTTCATCCCATGCCTGGGGAATCACGATTACGGGGACGTGCAGAACACGCACATCCCCACGACGGCGAACGTGGCCCTGAGCCAGCCGTATCTCGACTACTTCCGGCGGGCCCTCCGCGAGGGATTGTCCGCTGCGCCGAATACCACGGTCGCCTTCGCGGACCACGCGGTGGGGCAGACCTACAAGCAAGGCTTCTTCACCGGAGAGGTCGAGGATTATGCACCGTTCAGCGAGGCGCAGAATTTGCGGTTTTTCGACGTGCGGCTGGGCACCGCCTCCGGTCCGGGTTCGGTGCACCTCTTCGTTTTCGACAGCAATCCCACCACGCCCTATGGGCGGTTCCACCAGAACCGGCCCGTGCCCAACCGCGACGGCTCGGACAGTCCCTACACCGAGATCGCAACCCAGGGGGCGTGGCTGCAGCGGCGGCTCGCGTCCAGCACCGCACGCTGGAAGATCGTCATCTTCCATGATCCGCCCTACAACTCCGCCGCCGGTGCTGAGAACGCCGCCTACCAATACACCTACATGCGCTGGCCGTTCCAAGCCTGGGGCGCAACGGCGGTCATCAGCGGACACGTGCACAACTACGAGCGTCTGGAAATGCCTGACGCGGACGCCGACGGCCAGCCGCTCCACGGTCAACCGACGATCCCGTATTTCGTCAATGGAGCCGGCGGATTCATCCCGGAGCAGGGGTTCGACCCCTCCTTTGTCATTCGCGGCAGCAAGGTGCGCGTTTCCCAGTACGGCGCGCAGCTCGTCACAGCGGACGACAATTCGATCAACTTCCTCTTTTTTGACCTTGATGGCGTGCTGCGGGATGTGAAGACGATTTATGCAAGTCCGCAGACCGGTGCTTCGCAGGTGGAATTCAGTGGCCGGGAATTCCCGGTCAACGCCGCGCCCGGAACGGTGCAGATTCCTGTCACGCGCCTGGGCGATGCGAGCCAGCCGCTCTCGGTGGATTTTGCCACCGTGGACGGGACGGCCCTCGCGGGGGTCAACTATGTCGCAACCTCGGGCACGCTGCACTTTGCGGCCCACGAGAGGGAGAAGACGATCCCGGTCACCATTGAGCCGCCGCCAGTATTCGGTCCGGGCGTCGTGCCCTGGGAGTCGCTCATCTTCTCCGTCACCCTCACTTCGCCCACCCCGGGCATCCTGGGGTTTTTCAGCCTGGCCTCGGTGATCCTGGTCAACACCGTCAATACGCCGCTCACAGACCAGGGCCTCTTCATCGTCCAAACCTTTCGCGACCTCTTTCAGGTTGATCCCACGCCGGCGGAACTCGCTGCGGCCGGGGCTGCCATCGGTGCCGAGGATCTTGCGTTGGCCCGCGCCAAGTGGATTTACCAGCTGCTGATTTCCAACGATGCGACGGAGCCGGTCTTCCGCGTCGCGCAGATCTACGCGCCGTTCATCCTGTCGGTGATCGCCGTCATTGAGAATCGTGCGATCCCGCCAAGCTTCGCGGACCTGCAGGACGGCATCCACCTCTACCTCGAAGCGGCGGACACCGACGACGCATTGACCAAGGTCAGCACAGCGTTCAACCAGAACCTGCTCGAAGTCTTCAACGACAAGGTTCCCGGTTTCGCCACGGACAACACGTTGTTCATCCAAACGATCTACCTGGCCGCCATAGCAAGGTCCTCGTCCGAGTTTTCGCAGGCGAACCTTTCGTCGGCCGCCAACCAGGCCGATCTCCGGTACTGGCTGCCGCTGTTGGAATCCGGCACGCCTGCCGAACTTGCCGCCCGGCGGAATCTCATGCTCGGGAGGATCTCGACGCAGCGTTTCGATCCGCCGCCGGCAGCGGGCATGACGCCTTTCGACCTGACCGCGAAGAACAAGAACGCGGTGCGGGTCTCCATGGTGCTCGCCGGGCTGCTGCGGCAGCAGTTGACCTATCCCGACTTATTCAACGGCTACCTCTTTCCCGTGGATCAGGGCGGAGAAACCATCCTCATTGACCACATTTACAACATCATCCAATCAGCCGACTACGCTGCGCGCTTTCGCGTCACCTCCTATGAGGGCTTCATTGACTCGGTGAAAGGCGGTCTCCCCCCCGACGACAGGCTTCCCGGTGCCGATCCCGAAGGCGACGGCCTCACCAACTTCGAGGAATATTCCTTCGCCCTCGCGGACGGGCCGTCGGCAACCTCCCCGGTCACCGGGATCGAAATCGAGAACTCCGACGGCCAGACTTATGCGCTGTTTTCCTACCGCCAGGCGGCGAATGTAAAGCGAGTCGAATTCGTGGTCCTCACCTCCAACGATCTAAAGACCTGGTCCGTGGCCTCGAACGCGGTGGCCTCGGGCGGTGTGGACATGGGAACCTACATCAAGAGGCGCGTCAGGATCGGCGTTCCCGCATCCACGGACCGGCTGTTCATACGCCTCGTCGTCCGTCCCCGATCCTGAAGCGGATGGGGCTACTCGGGGACGGGGGCGGGGGCGGGTTCGCGGCGGTTTTCCGGGGGCAGGACTTCAAGCAGGGCATTCGGGAGGCCGGGTCGTTTGCGGAGGGTGAACGCATCGTAGAGGCGGCCGGTGGCCGTGCGGGCCTGGTAGCGGAGTTCGTCGCCGTCCACGGTGATGACCTGGAACAGCTGGGTGTCCTCGGCACGGCGCACGGCCCAATCGGTGTGCTCCTGGGCGTACATTTTTGGGCCGCTGACGGAGACGACGTAGACGGTGCCGATGTCGGGATCCCAGGCCTGGCGGTAACCCTCGGGGACGTTTTGGGTGCCGACCATGGCGCGACCGGCGAGATCACCGGTGCGGGCATAGGTGTGGTCGTGGCCGTTGAGGACGAGATCCACACGGAACTCGTCGAGGACCGGCTTCCAGAGGGCGCGGAGGCGGGGATTGTCGCGATTGCGGGCGGGCGAAAAAATGGGGTGATGGAAGGTCACAATGGTCCAGCGATGGGGATTGCGCGCGAGGACCTCGCGCAGCCAGCCGACCTGGGATTCCTGAAGTTCGTTGGAGTTGAGGGAGACGATCCGTGTTCCCTGGTAGTCGAGGTAGTAGACGGATTCCTCGAGGCCAGCGGGTCCGTTGCCGGGCAGGGTGAACTGCGGGCGCCAGTGGGGGGCGAGGACACGCCGGGGCGGGACGGCGGGGCGATCATTGAGGGGGAACGACGCGAGCTTGCAGCCGAGGAGATTGGTCGGCGCATATCCGGTAAGGGCGTCCATGCCGGCATCCACGGCGACGAGGCGGTCCTCGGCGTCGAGTTCGGCGGAGGCGGTTCGACCGTCGGCGGCGGTGACCGCGAGGCGGAAACCGTTGGTGGCCCCGGCCTCACTGGTCAGCGGGGTGCGGTGGAGGGTGACCACCAGATTGGAACGGCCGCGGATGTCCCAGACCCGGACGTTGGGGTCGGCACCCTGGAGGGTGTAATACTCGTGGTTTCCGGGGGTGGGGATGACGGGGGTCATGGCATTGACCCAGGCAGGGGCGCCGAACCACTCGCCCCATTCGGCGTCGCGGGTGGGGACGTTGACGAGGTCGCCCGCATGGAGGGTGAAGGCGGCACGCGGGGCCTCACGGAGGGCCTCGCGGACGACGCGGGACCAGTGGGTGCGGATCTCGTTTTGGGCGTCGCCGAAGTAGATGAAGGCGAACGGGGCGGGTTCGGCGCGGGCGGTGCGGAAATGGAACCATTCGCTCCAGTTGACCGAGTCGCCGACGCGATAGGCATAGAGGGTGTCGGGATGCAGGCCATGGAAGTGAACATGGTGGTAATGGGCGGGACCGAGATCGGAGGCGAACGGTTCGGTGACGGCGGTCAATTCCTGTCCGGACTTCTGGGGGCTGTCCGTCGCGGGGGCAAGCTGGGCGACGGCGCGGACAACGGAGGCGTCGGTGCGCCAGGTGACCGCCTGCGTGGTGGCAGGGTCGCCCGCCCAGGTGAGGACGATGCGGTCGGGCATCGGGCTGGGTCGGTGGAGTTCCGCCTCCGGCACGGGGCGCGGGCGATGGCTGGCGTCGTCGTGGCACTGTGCGGAGAGGGCGAGGCAGGCGAGGAGCAGGAGTCGCACCGGCATGGGAATTTCAGCTTCCGCGAATGAGGGGTGCTGGCAAGACGTTCCAATTCAAATCCGGTGGACGTTTCGGTGACGGTGCCGTGCATCGTGGCAGCAAGGTCAGGTCTCCGATCCCCGGCGCTGTGACAGGAGGTTGTCCGCGGTGTACAGGGCGAGCGCGGCCCAGATGAACGCGAAGCCGGTGATCCGGGAACGGAAGAACGGCTCGTGGTACACCCAGACGCCAATGATGAGTTGCACGGTGGGTGCCAGGTATTGGAGCAGGCCAAGGGTCGAGAGGCGGATGCGGCGCGCGGCGTAGGCGAAGAGCAGCAGCGGAATCGCCGTAACGACTCCCGCGCTGAGGACCAGCACGTGGGTCCAGAAGTCCACGCGGCCGAGAGCCCCTTCACCGCGGTGGTGTTGCCAGAGCAGGAACCCGATCGCCAGGGGCGCCAGCAGCAGCATCTCGACGGCGAGTCCCGGGATCGCCCCAATCGGGGAGCGCTTTCGCAGAAGGCTGTAGCCGCCCCAGGTGCCGGCGATGACCAGGGCGATCCACGGCGGCCTGCCCGCCTGGACGATCAGCAGCAGGACGCCGATCGAGGCGATGGCGATGGCCGTCCATTGCGCCGGACGCAGGTGCTCCTTCAACACAAACCGGCCGGCGGCAACATTGACCAGGGGCACGAGGAAATACCCGAGGCTGGTCTCGACGATCTGGCCCCGGTTGACGCCCCACACGTAGACCGTCCAGTTGAGCGTCAGGAGCGTGGCGCTCAGGAAAAGCAGGGCCAGCGACCGATCCGGACGAAGAGCCTCCCTGAGCGGACGCAGCCGCCTTTCCATCCCCACGAGGATCAACAGCAGCAGGACCAGCGACCAGACGTGGCGATGGGCGATGAGTTCCACAGGGTGGATCCCGGAGAGCGGCTTCCAATACAGCGGCACCAGGCCCCACAGGAAATAGCAGACTCCGGCGGCCAGCGCGCCGAAGCGTGCCTGACGGCCGTGCGGATCAGGAATGGAACTCACCGGCGCACCCTCCGGAAGGAAGGAACCGCGTCAATGCCCGTCGGGAACCTCCAAGGAACCCGAACGGGGCAATCCGCGGTCCGGGTGGGAGCCCGCCCTACCCGGCATCTTCGGCGGCGATCTTTGACTTCGACTCGTACCGGGTGATGCCCTTGAGGAAGGTCAGTTCCACATCGCCCGTGGGGCCGTTCCGCTGCTTGGCAATCAGGAGGTTGACCGCGAGGCCATCGAGGCCGTCGTCCGGGGGATCCACACGGTCCTTCTCCCGGTCCTCGTCGTCGTCCGAACTGGGCCGGTACAGCAGGCCCACAACGTCGGCGTCCTGCTCGATGGAGCCGGATTCGCGCAGGTCGGAAAGCCGCGGCTTGCGGCTCTTGTCCTTTTCGAGCTCGCGGTTGAGCTGGGACAGCACGATGACCGGGACCTTGAGCTCCTTCGCCAGCGCCTTCACGCCGCTGGAAATGTCGGCGATCTCCTGCTGGCGGTTGTCCTGGGCCTTCCGCGAGTTCGAATGGAGCAGCTGGAGGTAGTCAATCACGAAGAGCCGGATCCCGTGCTGTTGCCACATGCGGCGGGCGCGCGCCCGGAGCTGGAGAATGGACAGCCCCGGGGTGTCATCAATGAACAGCGGTGCCTTGGCCATCTTCGCGGCCGCCGCGGTGATGCGCGGGAAGTCGCGTTCGCGCAGGAATCCCTCCCGGACCGCCCGGCTGTTGACCCGCGCCATCGAGCACAGCATGCGCACCACCAGCGAGTCCGCCGTCATCTCCAGGCTGAACACGCCCACCGGGAGCTGGGTGTTCACCGCGACGTGCTCGGCGATGTTCATTGCGAGGGAGGTCTTGCCCATGCTCGGCCGGCCCGCGATGACGATCATCTCGCCGCCATGCAACCCGTGGGTCATCTTGTCGAGATCCGCAAACCCCGAGGCCACGCCGCTGAGCTGCCCCTGGTTGGAGTGATAATCCTGGATCATCGTGATGGCACTGTTGACCAGGTCCTTGATGTTCCGGGAGGCCCCCTCCTCGCGATCCTCGCTGATCCGCAGGATGTCACGCTCCACTTCATCCAGCAGCTGGTCCACATCGCCCTCGTGCTCGTGGACGCGTCCGATCACGCCGCTGCAGGCCTGCAGCATCCGGCGCAGCAGGTGCTTCTCCAGCACGATGTCGAGGTAGTACTCGAGGTTGGCCGCGCTGGGGACGGCGTCCATGAGGCCCGACAGGTAGGCCAGGCCCCCGACCGCCTCGAGTTGCTGGAGGTCCTTCAGGCGCTGCTGGACGGTGATCAGGTCCACCGCCAGACGCGCGTCGTACATGCCCACGAGGTGCTCGAAGAGGCTCCGGTGGCGCAGGTCGTAGAAACACTCGCTCCCGGACTTCAGCTTCTCCACGCACTTGCCGATCGCCTCGGCCGGATCGAGGAACATGCAGCCCAGGACCCCCTGCTCCGCCTCGGTCGAGTGCGGCGGCAGCCGGTCCAGGGCGCCAGGTGGTGGGGCGACGGGACGGGTCCGGCGGGATTTTCGGAGGTCTGTCGCGGAGCTGCCGCCATGGCCGTCGGGAGCGTCTTGCACCGGAGCACTGTCCCGGCCTCCGGCCATGGCCTCAAGCCGTCTGTCGCCCGGCTTGTTCGCGGTCTGTTCCCAGCCTGTTCACATCCGGGACGGGACGGAACCGCGCCGGGCCGGTGCGCAAGTGTCCCGTGGACAGAATCCGCGCCCTCAAACCGCCGCGCCCCCGCAGCGCCGCACAGGCCCCGGGCCCAAACGCGAGGTCCATCCATGCGCAGGGACTGGCCTGTGCGGTCCCCTCGAACCGCACCCCCTGCAATTCGAAGGCAACGCCCACCAGCGCGACGAGGTCGAGTCCCCGGGTGATGACATTGCGGCGATAGACGGACAGGGAGCGGTCCGAGGGGCCCAGGGTCCGGACCAGGTGTTTGTGGCTTTCCTCGGCGAAGAAGGTCACCTGGCCCTTGTAGCCCGGTTTGAAATCGAGGAAGCGGTCGCCCTCCAATCCGCGGCCCTCCAGGCACCGGACCCGGGCGACCTCCAGCATGGGGTGGGTCCCCGGCGGGAGGCCGTGGTGTCCGAAGAAGTTGTGTCCCGGCGACACGTAGATCTGGAGGATGCGTGGAGCAGGGGGCGGCATTGGTGGGCACCCGGGCCGGGCCCGGGGACAGGGGCTCAGGGTGACGGCTTCGCCGCCCGCGCGGCGCGGGTGGCCGCCTGAAGCGTTTCGAGCTCGTCCTTCAGTTCGGAGCGGGTTTCGCTGTCCATGCGGTCAATGAACAGGATCCCATTGAGGTGGTCCGCCTCGTGCTGGATCGCCCGCGCCAGCAGGCCGCCGGCCCGAAAGGCGAACGGCTCGCCCCGTTCGTTCTGTGCGGACACGTCCACCACCCCCGGCCGCTCAATGTCGGCGTAGATCTCGGGGAAGCTCAGGCATCCCTCGGCGCCGCGCTCCGGAGGGCCGGCCGGGGTGACCACCGGGTTGATCAGCACCAGCGGCATGAAGGCCTCGACGTCGGCCGGCTGGCCGTCGAGCCAGAGTTGGGACGGACGCTGCTTGATGTCACGCACGTCGAGCACCGTGACCTGCAGGGCGTACCCGACCTGCTGGGCGGCCAGGCCGATGCCGTGGGCCTCCCTCATCGTCTCGAACATGCCGGCAATCAACCGTTGAAGTTCCGGGGTGATCGCCTCGATCCGTGCGCCCTTGCGCCTCAGGACAGGATCGCCGTAATGAACCACTGGAAACATGGCTGCGGGCCGGGAATCGGGGGTGGCGGTGCGCCCGCTCATCGCGCCGTTGTTTCCTCCCCGGGCCACTGCCGCATCAGCGCGACCACGTCGGCAACATGGGGGCTCTCCGCCGTCCGAACGTAGTGGCCGCTGGTGGAGACACCGCAGAGCAGGCTTTCGGCATTGGACAATCCCAGCAGCTTGCCGAGGCAGAAGCCGCTGTTGAAGTGGTCGCCGGCCCCGGTGGTGATCTTCGGCCGGACGCAGACCGGCCCGGCCACGACGTCGGCGCGCCCGTCTGAAACGGCGAGGGCATAGGCGGTGGGATGAACGACCAGTGTTTCCACCGGAACGCGCCGCGCAATTTCCACCGCCACGGCGGCGAGGGCCTCCGCGTCCTGAGGCGCTGCCTCCAGACCCAGCACCCGGGCCACCTCGCACGCCTCCTTCTCGTTCAGCCCGAGGATCACGTCGAACCGGGACTGGAACTTCGCGATGAGATCGAGCGCCCTCGAAATGTCGGTGGCGACCCGCTTCTCCGGGTCCGCCAGGTCGAAGAACATCCGGCGGCGCGGTCCGGAAATCCCGTCCATCAGCTCCGACTGGATCGCCGCCCAGATGTCGCTCATGTACGGCAGCATCGTCCAGTTGACGAACGCCACCAGATGGTCGGCTCGAAAGCGCGCGGCGAATTTTTCCGCACCGTACCGCTGGCGCAGATTTTCCCAGGTCACCTGCTTGAGGGTGTAATGCTTGCCGACGAGCAGCTTGCCATCCTCGAATTCCAGGGCGTCGGTGAGCCCGGGTTCGCAGATGGACGCCACGTCCGCGCGGCCGGCAAACGACTCGAACACCGGATGCATTGACGGCCAGCCCAGCGAGCCGACGTAGGTCACGTTCAGCCCGAAGCTCGCGAGTGCGTTGGCCATGATCGGTCCGTTGCCTCCAAGCTTGGTGAGCACATGGACCAGCTCAATGTTGGTGCTGCGCCCGGCGGCGGCGGCGAGGCGGCGCGCGTAGGCGGCAATGGTCGGGACGCGCTCGTAATGGTTGGCGTCCTGGCGCTTGTCCACCACGTGGAGGATTTCGTCCACAAAGCCGTCCAGACCCACAAAGGCACTGAGCTTCGGGACCCCGGCGGCGACGCTTTCGAGTCGCGCGGCGACCTGGCTGCGGAATTCCTGGGAATCAATCATGGGAAAGGGATGTGAAAGCGGCGCAAGAGGTGCCGGGGGTGCCGGTCAATCAACATTCACGTGCAGGGCCTCCAAGATCCGGGTCAGGTCCTCGTCGGAAGTGAAGCGGATCTCCACCGCACCCCGCCCGGCCCGGTACCGGAGCAGGACACGTGCGCCCAGGCGCTCCCGGAGGCGGTTCTCCAGGTCGGAAACATGGGGGTCGCGAACCGGCGGTGTGGTCGCCGCCTTCGACGCCGCGGTTTTCGGGCCGGCGATCATCCGCGCGACGAACTCCTCGGTCTGCCGGACGGTCAGGGCTTCGGCCTCGACCCGATGGGCCACGGTGAGCTGCTGGACGCCGTCCGACAGTCCCAGAATCACCTTGGCATGCCCGACGGAAAGCCGGCCCTCCCGCACGGCCTCCTGGACCGGCGCCGGAAGGCGCAGGAGCCTCAGGGCGTTGGCCACGGCGGCGCGGGAGCGTCCGACCTTTCGCGCGACGTCGTCCTGGGTCAGACCGAAGCGTGTGGCCAGCTCCTGGTATCCGAGAGCCTCCTCGATCGCGTTGAGATTTTCGCGCTGGAGATTCTCGATCAGCGCGAGTTCCAGCACCTCGCCGTCGGTGGCCTGGCGTTCGAGCACCGGGGCGTCGGTCAGTCCGGCAAGTTGCGCCGCCCGCCAGCGACGTTCGCCGGCAATCAATTCATAGGCCCCGTTCACCGCCCGGACCAGCAGCGGCTGCACGATCCCCTGCTCCCGGATGGAGTCCGCGAGTTCCTGGAGGGCGGCGGCGGGAAAGTCCTTGCGGGGCTGGAGGGGGCTGGGATGGATCTGGCCCAGGGGCACCCGGCGGACCGCGGGACCTGCCGCGGGATCCTGGACGGGCCGGGGTGCCGTGGGTTCCCGGGTGGCGGATGCCGGGGCGGCGCTGCCGGACAGCAGCGCTCCCAATCCCCTCCCGAGACCCGGTTTCGACATGCCGGCAACCTTAGGAAGCGCCGAAGGCTGAACGCAAAAGGGATTTTGGCGCTTCGGGGTTCCTGAACCCGCCGGCGTCGGAGCTCAATGCCCGGCGCGGAGCACCACCTCGCCCTTCAGGACCCGGTTGCAGCAGGTCAGGCGGAACTTTTCCGGGTCCTTGTTCCACTGGTCGAGCACGTCGAGCTCCTCGGGGGTTGGTTCGTTGATGTTCTCCATGCCGCTGACCACTTCGACCACGCAGGTGCCGCAGGAGCAGTTGAAGCAACCCGCCTCCATCTCCACTCCGGCGGCCTCGCCGGCTTCGATCAGGTTTTCGCCGTCCGCCACCTCGGCGGAGACATTGGCAGGAAGAATGGTGATTTTGGCCATGGAGCAATGTGCCGCCGGACGGTTCCGCGGCAGCCACAGGGTGCGACAGGCGGGGTCCGGTGTCCAATGGCCCTCGGCCCTCGGCTTTGGCCCACCGGGGACCACCTTTTGAACCTTCTCACACGACGGGCCCCGGCGAACACACGGTTCGTCGCCAGGGCCCGCCCTCCCCCCACACGGGGGGAAATCCGAACGGCCGGGGCGGGGTCGCGTGGACCCGGCGCCCCGGCACGGGGTGGCATTATTCGCGAAGCCGGAAGAACAACTCATCCGCATCGCTGTCCACACTCACTTTGAGAATCCCGTCGGTGGCGGTGACGGGAGCGGTCACTGGTGACCAGGGCCCGCCCGGGCTGGGGGCGGATTCGAGGGTTGCGGCCGCCGCGGTGGCGGGCCAGACGACGGTTGCTCCATCCGGGGTCGGCAGCGCCCAGAGCCGCACCTCGGGGAATCCATCGCCGGGCAAAAGGACCGAGTCCACGACATGGAGCACACCATTGCCGGCCTCGACATTCGCTGCCAGCACCACGGCCTGGTTCACCTGGACTCCGGCGGCGCCGACCACGACCTGCAGCGGGGCCCCCTGCAGGGTGGCCACGGGGCCGGTGGTGAGGTCGGCAGCGCGCAGGCGGGGTCCGGAGCGCACGTGATAGAGCAGGATGTGCCGCAGTCGGTCAGGGTCGGCGACCAGGGCCTCCACCGTTCCCGGTGGCAGCTTTTCGAAGGCGGCGTTGTTGGGCGCGAACACCGTGAATGGCCCGGGGCCGGAGAGCGTTTCGGCCAGGCCGGCCGCCTGCACGGCGGTCACCAGGGTCGAGAAATCGGGGTTGCCGGCGGCAATCTCGACCAGAGTCGGCGGGGGCAGGATGACCGAGTCGAGGACGTGGATCACCCCGTTCGAGGCCTCGACGTTCGTTGCGATGATGTCGGCGTCATCAATCCTTGGATCTCCCTCCTGAGTGATGGTGGCAGCCGCGCCTTGGGCGGTGATGACCGGGCCGGCAACGAGGTCGGTGCTGCGTACGCGTCCGGGCACCACGTGATACAGCAGGATGCTTCGCAACCGGACGGGGTCGGCGACCAGGGCCTCCACCGTTCCCGGTGGCAGCTTTTCAAAGGCGGCGTTGTTGGGCGCGAACACGGTGAACGGCCCCGGGCCGGAGAGCGTTTCGACCAGGCCGGCCGCCTGAACGGCGGTCACCAGGGTCGAGAAGTCGGGATTGCCGGCGGCAATCTCGACCAGAGTCGGCGGGGGCAGGATGACCGAGTCGAGGACGTGGATCACCCCGTTCGAGGCCTCGACGTTCGTTGCGATGATGTCGGCGTCATCAATCCTTGGACCTCCCTCCAGAGTGATGGTGGCGGCCGCGCCTTGGGCGGTGATGACCGGGCCGACAACGAGATCGGTGCTGCGTACGCGTCCGGGCACCACGTGATACAGCAGGATGCTTCGCAACCGGACGGGGTCGGCGACCAGGGCCTCCACCGTTCCCGGTGGCAGTTTTTCGAAGGCGGCGTTGTTGGGCGCGAATACCGTGAAGGGCCCCGGGCCGGAGAGCGTTTCGATCAGGCCGGCCGCTTGAACAGCTGTCACCAGTGTCGAGAAGTCGGGGTTGCTGGCGGCGGCCTCAACCAGCGTGGCCGCACGTGACTGGATCGGCAGGATGGGAATGAGGGCGAGGCACACGAGCCCACGCAGGGTGGTACGGAGGACTCGGAGCAGTGGATTGCTTTGTATCATGGGAATTTGACTGCGGAATGTTTCGGGATCGGCTGCATCCGCCCGCAGCGGCTCCACCCGGAGCCGGCGTCACGAATGCGAAGGTCAAAAGGCATGGAAAGAGCGTGATGAAGCGGCAGGCTTCATTTTCGGTGCAGGTGGTGATTCCGGGATGCGCTTTGGCGCGAAGACGCAGTTCCGGGTGACCGGTCAGAGCGCGCCGCTAATCCGGCTGGCGCTTGAATGGATTTCTGCGGGACATCGGGCGGAAGCGTTCAGGTTCAGACGCAGCGGTTTCGAAACGACGGGCGGGAAAGGATCCAGGCGGAGAGGACCGCGCCGGCCGCGAGGACGGGTAGAAGCCAGACGCCATGGGGAACCGGCATCGGCATGACGAAGGCGACCGCACCTTTCACGAGGAGTACCCCCGCCATCATCACCGAACCCACCAGGGCAAACCGTCGGGCAGTTTCGCACAGACGCAGCAGCCCGACACCGATCGCCGTCCCGAAAAGGCCGAGGAACAAACACAGGGCGACGGAGGCATAGCTGGGATCTTCATGGGTGCAGATGCGGCCCAGCCACAGCAGCGAGAAGGACGTCCATCCCGCAAACAACAACTTGCTTTGCAGCGGAATCCGGGCGCTTCCCCAGATCGGATCCCGGAGTGCCTGGCGGCTGGCCGCGGCAATCTCCGCAGGACTGCCCAGCTGGGCGAGCGCCCGACTGCGGGCCTCCTGTTCGGGAATTCCGCCGGCGACCAGCCGCGAAATCTCTTCCGTCAAATGGTCCTCCAGCTCCACCGCCAGACTGCGGGGAAGCCGGGACAGCTCATGGGAGAGGTCGGAGGACGTTTTCATGCGCCTTGAGCCTCCCAAACCTTGGCGAGAACCAGGTTCATCACGCTCCATTGGCGGCGTTCCTCCTCAAGGACATCCCTGGCCGCTGGCTTCATTCGGTAGTATCGCCGTTTGCGTCCGGATTCGGACTCCCCCCATCGCGCCTCGATCAGGCCCTGAGCCTCCAATCGGTGGAGGATCGGATAGAGCATCCCGTCGGTCCACTGCACCTCGCCATCGGACAGCTCTCGAACGCGTTGGATGATCGCGTACCCGTAACTTTCGCCCTCCCGCAGCAGGGACAGAACGATCGGGGTCGCACTGGCGGCGATCAGATCCTTGTTGATCTTCATTCCACCCCACGATGCATTGGAATTCTATGTATGCAACGGCCTCCGGGAATTTTTCCCGGAATTCCCCCGCGCAAGGGGTGGCTGTGCCGACCTGCGGCCTGCCCCAGTGCGTTCGGGTCAGCGCAGGCTTTCGAGGTAGGCGAGGAGGTCCGCCCAGTCCGTCGGGGACAGTCCGGCAGCGAGCCCTTCGGGCATGAGGGACTGGCCGCTCGTGAGACGTTCCCGGATGTCCGTCCTCGGCACGCGATGGTCCTGCCCGGCGGCGTCCCGGACGGTGACCGCGTCGGCTTCTTCCACCCGCATCAGGCCATGGACCAGGTCGCCGGAGGCGAGCTCAAGCGTCGTTTGCTGGTAGCCTTCACGGACGCTTTGCGAGGGAAACAGGATCGCCTCGGCAAGCGCCATGCGGTCGAACTGGGTTCCGGCATGCGTGAGGTCGGGTCCCAATTCACTTCCCTCGGAACCCACCCGGTGGCAGCGCGAACACGCCGGGCCCTGGGGCGAAAAGAACAGGTCGCGCCCCCGCAATTCATTGCCTCCGGACTGGCTGGCCGCCGCCAGGTAGTCCGCCTCCGACCAGCCACTGCCCGGATCAAACAGGCCGCTGGATTGCGCCGGCGGATGGCCCGCGAAAATGAGGCGCAACTGGGCCTGCGCGGCGGACGACAGCCCGTCCAGTCGGGACAACACCACAGGCCAGGTGGCATCGCGAAGCTGGCCAAGCGCCGCGCGACACTGCTCCCGAATTTGCGCCTCGGGCAGTTCCAGCCCGTCGAGGTACAGCGCAATGGCATCCGGCTGCGGCCGCCGCGCCAGCGCCCCAATCGCATCCCCACGCCACCGCCCCTCCTCCGCCGCCGCAAACAGCACGGCCCGCGCCTCCCGAGAGGGCACGCCGCCCAGCGCGGTCAGCGCGGAGCGGACGGTGTCGGGCGGACCGGTCCGCACGGTGCGTTCGAGGGCCGCGACCGCGAGCGGCGTTCCCAGGCGTCCGAGCGCTGACACCGCAGCGGACCGCACCGCGGGGTCGGGATGGGTCGAACAGGCGGCAACCGCGGGAACCAGGGATCGGCCGCCCGCATCGCCCGTCGTCCGGCAGGCGGCGATCAGCACTGCCGGATCCCGGGGTTGCGTCCGCCAGAAGGCCTCCAGTGCTGTCTCGACGTCCGGAGCGGCGGGGGATTGCCGGAGGACCTCCAGCGCCAACACCTGGACTTCAGGATCCGGGGTTCTCAGCAACTCGGCGGCGAAGAAGTCACGGGCCCGCTCGTCACCCAGCCGGGAACGGGCCCGAACCACGGCACGCCGTTCCGATGCATCGGTTGTCTTCCCCGCCAGCGCCTCCAACAGGTCCGCCGCCGCCTCGACCCGGGCATCGCCAACGGCCAGGAGCGCGGCGGAGCGGACCGGCTCACTGGAAGATCGCAGTGCGTTCAAGAGCGCCTCCTCGGCGACGGCCGTTCCGGCCCAGCGCCCGGTCCTCGCCGGTGGCGCCGCGCTGGCCGGGTGATAGGCCCACCATTCGCCCTGCCACGGAGGCGGCTGCCGGTGCAGGGCCCCCAACAGTGCAACGGCCTCCGCTGCTTCCGCGCCTCCCGAGCCCGCATGCTTCGTCAGCGCCATCACCAGGGGCATCTCCCAGGTCTCCCGCAGGGCGTGCCGGGTCCCGGATCGAACCCGCGGGTTCGGGTCCGCAAGGCCCGGAACCACCAGATCCCAGGTCTCGCCATGCCGTCGCCCGATCCGGTTGAGCGCCGTGAACGCGGCGAATCGAACCCAGTCATCCGCATCGCCAAGCCGCTCGCGAAGTGCCGGGATCGCCTTGGGATCCGCGATCCGACCGAGGGCGGTCGCCGCACGAAAGCGTCGCGTCGGATCCGGATCCTCCACGGCCTTCAGCACTTCGGGGGGCGCGGGCGCCGCAGCGCGTTCGCCCAACGCCCGAAGCGCCTGGCGGGCGACCCGCGCATCCGGCGAGGCGACGGCGGCGGCGACGACGGTCGTGAGCCCGTCCGGGCCCGTCTCCCCGGCCGCCGTGAGTGCCCACAGCGCGTGAATGCGTGCCCGCCATGGGGCGGCTTCGTTTTTGAGCGTGGATTGAAGCGCCGGCCCGGCCGAAGGACGCCGCGAAAGCTCCCGCTGCGCCGTGTCTCTCACGGCCCTCGAGGGATGGTCCAAGGCCGCGAGCAGTGCCTCATCCGGGGCTGTAAACGGACGCCCGGAGGCGGCGTCCTCCCACCAGTCGGGACGCTCCGGCGCCCGGGCACCGTCGGGAGTCAGGCGCCACAGCCGTCCCACCGTCACCGGCGCCTTGCTGTCCCGATGCTGCCAGTCGCAGACCAGCAGTCCGGTGCCATCCGCAGTCTGGCAGAGGCCCACGGGGCGGAAATCCGCCGGCGGATCGGGGATGAGATCTTCACGCTCCGCGAGCCGGAACGTGGCCCCATCGCGCTCGAGACGCACGCGCAGCACCTGTCGCTTCCCGAAGTCGGCAAGGTACAATTGTCCTGCGAGTTCCGGCGGCCACGCGCCACCATCATCCACCAGCGCCCCGGTTGCGGCACCGCCGCCAAGATCCGCAAGACACCAGAGCGCATGGTCCCGACGCGGGATGAATTCATGCGGCCACCCGTAAAACCCGCCGTCCACCATGTGGGCAATCCGGGACATCCACTGGTGTTCGTCCGTGTTGTCGTAGGTGAAGAGGTCGTCCTCATCGGTGCGGGCCACATCCAGAATGTTGCGGACCCCATGACTGAAGGCTTCGAGCCCGGTTCCGTCGGGGCGGATGCGAAACACCCCGCCGCGCATGGACAACTCCCGCCCGTCGCTTCCGCGCGCCTGGAAAAGCCCCTTGTCCCCGGTCGCGACGTAGAAATAGCCGTCCAGACCCAGCCGGAAATTCGCCGGCACATGATCGTTCCAGTCCAACGCCCAGGGCTCCGGATTGGTGCCGGGGATCAGGTCGTCCCGTGGTTCTCCATGGTCGCCGCGGTCTGCAAAGACGGAGAACCGGGGATTGTGCAACACGTACAGCCGGCCCTCAAGGTACTGCATTCCGAACACGGCGTGGAGTCCCTCCGCATACACGGTCAGGCGACCATCGGCATGCCGGCACAGGATCCGCCCCTCGCGGGCGTCCGCCCGCTCGCTTCGGATGTCCATCGGATCCTCGGCGACGAAGATCCGCCCATCGGGCGCCGTGCAGACGACGCTCGGATGCGCCAGCTCCGGTGCGGACAGCAACGGCTCGGCCTTCCACCCGCTGCGGGGCCGGAGTGGGTCGTCCCCAACGAGCCGTCCACCGAACACCACCAGGGTCGCAACGACCACGTGAAGCTTCAGGAGACGCACCATGGGGAAGCCTCGTCCAGGAGAGTCAGGCGTCCAACCGGGCTACCACCCTCCGGCGAACACCGGGTGGAAGCGTGCCTCCTCCAGAACGCGCGCGACGGCATCGCGGTTGCCGCCCTGAATCTCGATCTGGCCGTTCTTCATGGTGCCCCCTGTGCCGCAGGCCTTGCGCATGGCATGGGCGAGCGCCTCCTTTTCCGCGCCACTGATGCCCGCAAAGCCCCGGATCACCATGACCGTCTTGCCGCCGCGACCGGCCCGCTGACGGATGATGTCCACGCGTCCCCGGTGGCGTGCGCCCTTCAGCGCCGGTCTTTCCGTGGCCGGGACGTCCGTCGGCCCGGTGGACGCCGGGACGTCGGGCAATCCCGCGGCGGTGAGCGCTTCAAATGGGTTGTGGCCAAAGGCCGGACCGCCGTCGGTGCGGATGCGTTTTCCGTCGCTCATGCTGTCAGGGGGGCTTGATAGCCGGTCCCGGCGGCTTCGGCCAGTCTCCCGTGCTCCGCGGAACGACGCGCAACGCAGGTTGAAGGGATGGGGCGGTCCGCGGTAGTGTCGGCCAGTCGCGATCATGAAATCCATTTCCTCACTGGGTTCGGCCGCCCTGCTGGCCGCGGGAATCGGCTGGCAACCCGTTCAGGGGGCCGATGCCGCCACCGCCGCCGTGATGCGCTCAAAGCTCGCAGCGGCCCAAAGGATCCTGGGCGGTCTGGCCGTGGCCGATTTCCCTCAAGTTGAGACCAACGCCACGACGCTTGTGACGCTGAGCGGACAGCGCGGCTGGGCCGCCTTGCAAACGCCCGACTACGAGCTGTTCTCCACCCAGTTTCGGCTGGCCTCCGAATCCCTGGTCAAGGCGGCGAAAGTCCGCGACGTGGATGCCGCCACGCTCGCCTACTCTGACCTGACGATCAGCTGCGTCGCCTGTCACAAGTACCTCCGGCAGGTTCCCAAATCCGCAAAACCCTGAACCACCGGGCCTCCCGACGGATTACAGGAGCGAATCCGCAAGGCGGGCGATGTTCTGGGCCGCGCGCTGGCGGAACGGACGCCGGGCCCACGCCGCGGCGTCCAGGAGATCGCTGTCGGCAAAGTGGCGCTGATTGATGCGGTCCAGCTGCGCCGCCACCGCCGGGTCGGAAACCATCAGGCTCGCCTCCGCGTTCAGCGCGAAGGACCGGATGTCAATGTTGCTCGACCCGACGATGGCCAGGTCGTCGTCCACCAGCACGCTCTTGGCGTGCAGGAACCGCGGACGATACAGATGGATCTTCACGCCGGCTTCCAGCAGTTCGTCATAGAACGAGCGTTGTGCGAGGATGGTGAAGAGCTGGTTCGAGTGCCGGGACAAGACCACCCGGACGTCCACGCCGCGCTCGACGGCGGTCCGGACGGCGGAAAGGAAGGGCTCGTCGGGGACAAAATACGGGGTCGTGATGTGGACGCGCCGCCGGGCCTGGTGGATCAGGGAGACCAGAAGCGTGGCGAAGGTCTGCTGACGATAGCCGGGGGAGCTCGGGACCAGTTGGGCGTGGGATGATCCCGCCGGGGCGAGCCCTTCAAATCCGGGAAGGACGTCGAGGTCGCCTGACACTTCCTGATGCCAGTCGGACACGAAGACCGCTTCGAGTGCGGTGACCACCGGCCCCTGCACCCGGGCTACAAGTTCCTCATTGGGATGCCCGGGCACGAAGTTTGGGGCGACCACGTTCTGGGATCCGATGTATCCGATCCGTCCGTCCACGACCGCGATCTTTCGATGATTGCGGATGTCCGCCCTCGCGCCCCGGTGATGAAAGAACCGGACGGGCAACAATTCCGTGACGGTGATGCCCCGGTCGCGGAGCCGGGGCGCCAGGGATTTCAGGGCGGCCTTCGAGCCGACACCGTCCAGAAGCATCCGGCACGACACCCCGCGGTCGGCGGCACGCTCCAGAGCCCGGGTGACGATCGCGGCCACGGAATCGTCGCCGTAGATGTAATACAGCAGGTGAATGCGGTCGCGGGCGGCATCCATGTCGGCGGCCAGCCGTTCGAGCGAGCCCACATAGTCCCCCAGCAACTCGATCTGGTTCCCCGCCAGCATGGGAAAGGCGGTCAGGTTTTCCGCGAGCCGGGCGGCGTCGGCAGACTGGGGAGGCAGGGCTTCGGGCGGGGTGCGGATCCCCGGAGGCAGTTGCCGGGCGGCCTCCCGGACGCGCCCGGACAATTCCTCCAGCAACCGGCGCCGGCGTTTGGGCAGGTGCAGCCGGCCCAGCACGAGGTAGAGCGCCAGGCCGCCCCAAGGAAAAAAGAAGATCAACAGGAGCCAGGTCCGCGCCGCCGCCGGGGTCCGTCGCTGCGGCACGTAGCCGAGCATCGCGATCCGGATCACCCACTCGGAGATCGAATACACCAGCCCCCAGTGAGCCCAGGCTGCGGTGGCACTGGCGGCGGAATTCACAGGGATTGCGCCACCGTATCAACGACTCGCCGGCGGAGTCCCGGACGGCGGCGCAAGATCGGCGAGCGGCACGAACTTCAGGGCGTACCCGTTGATGCAGTACCGGAGGCCGGTCGGCTTCGGACCGTCATCGAACACATGGCCCAGATGTCCCGCACACCGCGCGCAGTGCACCTCCGTGCGCTTCATGAAGAGGCGGCGATCCTCGGAGGTGCCGACATGGGACGGAGCCGCCGGCGCCCAGAAACTGGGCCACCCGGTGCCCGAGTCGAACTTGGTGTCCGAGGCGAACAGGTCGAGTCCGCACCCCGCACAGCGGTACATCCCGGCGGCATGGTTGTCCCAGAACGGCCCGGTGAACGCCCGTTCTGTGCCGTGGCTCCGGAGGATCCGGAACTGCTCCGGCGTCAGCTCCTTTTTCCATTCGGCATCGGTTTTGACGATGGTGTTGGTTCCGTTCCAAGGAACGACCGGAACGGGTCCGGCGCCCGCCTTGTCCGGTACGGTGTCCGCCGCCCGGAGGGCGCCGACGAAGAGTCCTGCCGCAGCAATGCCGCCGTACAGGAAGGGTTGGATCAGGCGAAGCGTTGCGTTCATTGGTCGTCCTGGCCGGCCCTCCGCGGTGCCGGTCACACGGGTGTTGTAGCATGGGGCCGAAGAGCAGGCCAGTCCTGCCCGCCA
>JAHCBB010000027.1 GCA_019634635.1 Verrucomicrobiia bacterium | reverse complement strand
GCTCGCCGCCAACGATGTTCTTGAGGCTGGCGGCAATGTCGCGGCCAACATGCTTGGCGCGGACGGTACTACCGGAGACGAGGCCGTAATGTTCAATGGTGAGGCGGCCAGGGACGCTTTCGAGGTTGGTCAGGATGATGTCGCTCATGGGATGGGTCGGAGGCGCACCGGACTGCCCCCCTTCCGGCATGGCGTGGAGCAATGGAGGTGCGGGTGAGGCTGAGGGGTCCCGTGGCATAGCCTATTCTGGCAGACCGCGTCTCAATGAATCGCGTGGTAGGCTCGGGTGCTGCCGCGGTCAAGGAGAATGGGGGCGACCCGGGCCTACTCCGCCCGCGCCGCCCTGAGGTTGGACGGCGGGGTGGGGACGACGTCCGGCCACTGGAGCTGCCGTCGCGCCTCAGCGAGCAGGAAGGTCACATCGGTGAAGGGTTCATGGCCGATGTCCTGCCAGCGCACCCGTCCGGCCCCGTCCACGAGGAACACGCCATGCAAGGGCACATCCTCGAACCCGTCGTAGGCGCGGTAGGCACGAAACGTGTCGCGGCTGCCGTCCGACACCAACGGGAACGGGAAGCCGCCATCTTCCCGGGCCTTTTCGATCGTGCGGCCCAGGGCCTCCTGGGAATCGGCGCTCACGGCGAGCAGCTGGATTCCCGCGGACTCAAAGTCCTTTGCGGCCGGGGCGAAGGCGTTGAGCTGTTCAAGGCAATGGATGCAGCCGTGTCCCAAATAAAAGACGACGATCACCGGTCGCCCCCGGTAATCCCCGAGCGAGATGGTGTTGCCATCCGCAGTGGGCAGCGAGAACCCGGGGGCCGGGGAGGGCGTCCAGAGATACGGCCCAAGGGATTCCAGATCGGGGCGCAGATCGGGGCATTGTCCAACATCGGGCCGGATCTCACGCGGCACCCGCCAGTCGCCGTGGAGTCCAAGATCCGCCACCACGGGTTGAAGCCGCTGGAAGACGGGCAGGTCGGCATCCAGGTACGCCGAGCGTTCCCGCAGGCGGGCGAAGGCCGCGCGCGCCTCGTTGGTCTTGCCCACCCGCCAGAGGACGTCCGCTTCATTGGCCAGCAACTGAACCTGGTTGGTTCCCGCTTCGACCGCCTCCCGCGCCAGTTGCGCCGCCCGCGCCCCATCCCCCGCCCCGAGCCACAGGAGCGAGAGCCGTTCCTTGGACACGGTCTTGAGGGTCTCCAGCCGGTTCGTGAAATCGGATGGGACGGGGCCGGTCATGGCTTCCAGCACCGACAGCTCGTTCAGGAAATCCTCGACGCGCTGCAGCGGTTCCTGGAACGAGCGAAGGGCTTCCGACATCGCCTTCTGGGTGTCTTCCGGAGACTTCGCCTCCTCCCGGGCCCTGGCCTCTGCAGCATCCACCCGCGCCGCCCGCTCCCGTCGCAGATGGCGGGCCGCCTGTTCAAGGACGGCCCGCTGGGAGCGCCCCTCCTGGGTCCGGCCAAGCGCGAAATTGGCGACCGCCAGCAGGCGGGCCCGCCGGGCCTGTTCCTCGGCCAGTTCGGTCGGCGGAAGATACGGCGTCTCGGCGAGCCCGAGGGCCTCCTCCCAGAGTTCGTAGCGCAGCAGCGTCTCCATCAGCCGCTGCCGTCCGTCGGCCGCGGTGCCGCCGGAATGCTCGTAGGGCACGCCATTGGTCTGGAGGTCGAGGGTGTTGAACTTCGGATGCCGCGGCATCTCGATCATGTTGCGGGCGAGGGCGAGGGCGTCGCGAACCCGTCCAACGTAGTTCAGGGTCTGCACCAGCCACTCGCTGTTGTGGGCGTAGTTGTGGATCTGGTCGGGCATCACCCCGTCGCGCATGAGGTGGGCATTGTCCACGCGCACGCTGGCCTCCTGCTGCCAGGCCATGTCCTCGTACCGCTTCAGCTTGTTGTAGGTGTGACCCGGCATGTGCCAGAGGTGCGCGATGCCCGGGCCGCTTGGACCGCAAAGCGCCGCGGAAGGCAGCGCGCGGACGGCGACGGCATCCGGCTCCCCGTCCCAGAGGTGCACGCGATAATGGTGGGCCGGATGCATCGGCTGCGCGGCGAAGACCTCCTTCAACAGGGATTCCACCGACTGGGCGCTGGAGATCGGCAGTCCGCGATGGCTGTTGTCCCAGATGTGGAAGGCGAGGAACGCCTTCGCCTCGATGTCATCCGGGAACTCGAACACCAAGTTTTCCAAGGCCCGCACGTAGGCCCGACGGCGCTCCTTCTCGTCACCCTCCGGATCCTTGAAAAACTCCGACAGCGCCTCGATGCGCAGCTGTTCGCGGCGGCTGGTGCCGTCTTTGAGCCGCACCGCGGCGGCGATGAATTCGGGCGCCCGGTTGGTCCGGGGAAAATTCGCCATCGCCATGCCCCAGTACGCCATGGCGCAGTTGGGATCCTCGACCGCCGCCTGGCGGAAGGATCGTTCGGCCTCCAGGAACCAGAACCCATGCCATTGGCCCACGCCCTGGGTGAAGAATCGCTGCGCCCGGGAGTTGGTGGTCGTGACCGGAAACTCGATCCGGGGCATCCCGGGCATCAGCCGTGCCGGCTGGCGTGGTCCCTCGTTGAAGGCCTGTCCATGGGCGGAATGGCCGGGCGCCAACGCGGCGGGCCGGCGGTCATCCGGGCCGGCCGACGTGGGGACCTCGGCTCCGGCCGGAAGCATCCAGAGCCCGGCCACGATCCACCCCCATCCGCGACGACGGAACGACATGACCCCGGCACGTTAGGCGAAGCCCGGCCAGGACCAAGCGGTTTCCCCCGGCGGACGACCGGACGCGGTGGCCCGGATCCACCGTTTGAATCCGGCCCTTCGTTGAGGCAAACGGGCTTTCCAGCCGGGCGCCGGCCCCCTTACGGTCTGCGCCTTCAAGGTTGGACATCCACTTCATGCAAGGGCGAATCAGCGCGTGGGCCAGGGGGATGCGGCAGGGACTGGGCGGCCTGGTGTCCGGAAATCCCGGCGCGCGCGCCTACGCCCGCCGCCTCCTCGCGTGGCGGACCCGCGGGCTGTTTCAGTCCGAGGCGACCTTTCGTCGGAACGGCTTTGTGTGGACCGGTCCCACCACCTGCAGCATCACCGAGACGATCTTCACGACCGACCACTACCAGGACGCCCGGCTGGAGGAACTCGTGGGATGGCTCCGCACCCAACCGGTGTTCGACCGGCCGGTGATCGTGAATGTCGGCGCGAATCTGGGCGACCTGGTCCTGCCCCTGAGCCGCATCGGCAAGCGGATCATCGCGGTGGAACCCAACCCGGAGACGTTCGCGCGTCTGGTGCGCAACGTCCGCCAGAACGGACTGGAAGCCGGGATCACCTGCTGCGAGGTCGCCATCGCGGCGCGCCCGGGGACGGCACGACTCGCGGCCGCCGACGATCCGGGGAACAGCGAACTGGAGGACGAGGCGCACCGACGGCTCGGGTTCGAAGGTCAGGACCGGGTGCACGCGGTGTACGACGTGAAGACATCCACCCTCGATGGTCTCCTCGCCTCTGTGGGGGTGCCGCCGCACGACGTCGCCCTCGTCATCTCCGACACGCAGGGCTTTGAATCGCAGGTCGTGGCCTCCGGAACCGCCCTCTGGCAATGCGGCGTGCCGCTCTGGGTGGAGCTCTGGCCCAAGGGCCTGGCCTGCCACGGCGGTGTCGAAGCCTTTCTCGATCTGTGCGGCCACCAGTTCCGGAGCGTCGTCCCGGAAACCGGCATCGGGCGCCCGCCGGAACCCGTGCAGCATCTGAGAACGCTGGTGGAACGTCTGAGGGACGCGGAATTCACGGACGCCCTGCTGATCCCGTGACCGGGTCCGACACGGATGCCTGAAATCCCCACCGTCCACGCCTGCACCCACCTGCGCCCGCTGGGTGGGGTGCAAACGGTCCTCCGACGCCACCTGCGGCTCGACGCCACCGTCGGCCTGTCGAGTTCGGCGCTCCTGTGGTTCGAATCCGGCCCCTTCGAGCCACAAGCCTCCGGCCGCCCCGCCTGCGGTCTCGGACTCCGGTGGTTTCACAACGGCCGCATCCTCCGCCGACGCCTGCGCCAGGCGTCCCCCAGGTCGCTCACAAGTCAGGCCGTGTGGGCGTACCACGATCTCTGGGGACTCCCAACCGCCGCGGATCTCGATGGCGCCACCCGGCGGATCGGCGTGGTTCACTCGAATTGGGAGGGCTCCGACGCCCTGCTCTCCGCAAGCGCCCCCGTGGTGGACGGCATGCTGTGCATCAGCGCCGCCACAGTAGAGCTCGCGAGACAACGCCTGCCGCACCTGGACGCGGAACGGATTGCGTGGCTGCCGGTCCCGGTGGATCCGCCCAATGGGACCGTCTTGGAACGAGAGCGGCCGTCCGACGACTGGGTGATCGGCTATTGCGGCCGCATTCAGCGCCACCAGAAACGCGTCGAACGGATTCCCGAGGTGGCCCGCGCGCTCCGGGCCGCCCGTGTGTCGCACCGGTGGGAACTGCTGGGCAGCGGACCCGACCGGTCCCTCGTCGAGGCCGGACTTGCGGCCGCCGGCGCCGCGGCACGCTTCCACGGCGTCCAGACCGGCGACGCCTACTGGCGGGTCCTGTCCGGCTGGGATTCGATCCTGTTCACCAGCGACTTCGAGGGACTGCCCATCGCGATGCTGGAGGCGATGCTGTGCGGGGTAATTCCGGTGTTTCCGGACGTCCCGTGCGGCGGACGGGACTACGCCGCCCGCGTGGACTCCAACCTCGTGTATGCCGCCGCCGAACCGGACGCCGCGTGCCGGGTGCTCACCTGGCTGCGCGGTCTTGAACCGGCAACCCGCGAGGCGCTGCGAACCCGCGCCCGGGATGTCGCATCCGCGCATACCGGCGATGCCTACGGGCGAACGTTCGCCGGGTTTGTGGACCGGTTGACGCATTGGCCGCGCGTGTCGCGTCAAGGTCCGGCGGCACGGCGGGTGCATCCGGGCGAATGGCTCCCCTTCGCCCTGCTCGCCCGCCTCGACCCGGCCCACCCCTTGCGCCGGGGCTACCTGTAGGTGCGGCCCGCCCGATGGATTCCGCCCCTGCGTCCAGCGGTTGGAATCGGACAGGACCACGACACGACCGAAGCCGGGTCGTGCCAGACTGCGCCCGGACCCGCCAGGGCGCGCGACTCAGTCGTTCCACATTTTGCCCCGACGGATCGGCCGCCGAATTGCCTGCGGACCTTGTCACCGCGGCATGTGGCCGCGAGGTTGCCACGTTCCATACTCAACTTGCGGACACCGACATCCGTCAACACCGACGGTTCACGCGGTGTCTCACGAATTCGAATCACGCGACATGAAACCTACATTCCTGCCTGGCCTGTTGGCGTGCGCCGCCGTCTGCGCTCACGCCCAAACCCCCGTGGATCTCAGCGCCCTCTTATCCGTGGACGCGGTGCTGGAGCCGGGCGGCGTCGGCCTCGACGGGGGTTTGGACGCCGACGGCCGGCGACTCGACGCCACCACGCTCCCCACAGGCTACGCCGACGGCACGCCGATCCGCACGACGGACGGTCGAACGATGTTCCAGTTCGCCCCGCTCCTTCAATCGGGATTCGATGCATTGGTCATGGACGGCCAGTTGCTGGAGGTGCCGGTTGGGCAGTACACGTCCCTGGATCTCGCCCTCCTGTCGGCCCCCGAGGCGCTGGGCAATCCGTTTGGCGCAATTCAATTCCAGTACGCCGATGGCAGCATTCAGACGAACCGTCTGGGCCCGGTAGCCGGTTGGTTCAACAGTCCGACCGCCTTCGACCACACTCTGTACCGCTTCACGGATTCCAGCGAGGTCCAGACCCTGGCCACTTTCCGCACCGATTTTGGCGAGGAGGAATCGCATTATCTGATGGAGGAACGCGGCAACGGAAATTCGGGAGGGAACCGATTTGTGGATGGCACCGGTTATGTGCTTTACCGGTTCGGGGACCTCAGGGGGCTGAGCGAGGCCAAACTGGGCGTGACGGTGGGCAACAACTTCGTGATCTCGGTCGCCTCGGCGATGCACGAGCCCTCCTTCTCCACCGAGGGCTACACCGTGGTGGCGGATTCCATGGTGATCCACGACGGCTTTGAGCATCGGGCCCTGGGCAATCTGCGACAGTATGACGTGGACCTGGCCCCGTTTTTGGCGGAAGGCACCGGCGAGATCTACCTGCTGCTGACCGATGCGACCCCCGCCAACGGGTGGGGACCTTACCTCCAGCAGATTCTGCTCTACACCGGGACGACGAAGAACTTCGAGGAGGCCCTGGAACCGGTGGTGGATGCCGGAACGTCCACCGTGCATGCGATGTTTCGCACGGGCACACCGGCGGAAACGCCCCATCTGTATGACAACCAGGGATCCGGCCCGTCGAATCGCGGCCACCGTTTCGCCGACGCCTCGGGCTCCATCACCTACCGCTTTGACCTGCCGGATGACGTCACGGCCGCAAGCCTGACGATGGATCTCGCCAACAATTTCGTGGTGTCCCTTGCCGGCGCGAGCGAGACCGTGCGGTACGCGAACGTGGTCGCCGCAACGGCAGAGGAGGCCCTGTACCTGGTGGACGAAGGCGGCAGCGTTGCCGGGGGCGATTTCCGGTTTGCCGACGGCAGCGCCTACATGGTGTACCAGTTTGACCTGCCGGACGAGGTGACAACCGCCTACGCCCGCATTCATGTGGGCAATCAGTTCGTGATCGAGGCCGCCGGCGAGGTCGGGGATTTCGTCGTGGAAAGGGATTGGGTGGCGGAGACCGGCGACGAGACGCGCGACAACAGCAACCTCGACTTCTACACCGTGGACCTCACGCCGTATCTGGCCGAAAACCCGTCGCGAACCGTCCGGATTCGCCTTTCCGACGGACTGCCGTTCGACGGCTGGGGACCCTTTCTCAAGAGCATTGCGATTCAGAACCGCGCTGAATCCGGCGACGCGACATTTGTCACCGTCCTCGAATCCGAGACCCTGTTTGGCGAAGACATTCGGAACGAATGGAACAAGCGATACTACACGCTGGACCTCGCAAACGTGCTCGCCGACAACCCGCAGAAGGAGTTCTACGTGCGGTTTACCGATGGCAGCCCATCGGATGGCTGGGGGCCGGGAATCTTCTGGATGGCGGTGCACACCGGACCCATTGCCATCGAGACCGACCGTCTCGTATTTGATAATCTCAAGACCACGCTCGGCGATCCGGCGGGCTACGCTGCCGCGCTCCTGTACCGCCGCTATCCCGTCCAGGGGGACAAGACGCTGACCCGCATCCTCCTGCCTGCCCGTCCGGCGGCGGAGTCGAGTCGGGTTCACCTGCTCGCCGCCACGCTTTCGGCCGCCGTCCCGGTGGAAACGCCGGCGCTCATTGCCACCGTCACACCGGACGGACGAGTGCGGCTCTCGTGGCCCGCAACGGCCACCGGACATCAGTTGAACGTCGCTCCCAGCCTCGTCACGCCGTCCCCATGGACCCGGGTGGCCGGGACGCCGGTGCTAGATGGGGACTCCCTGACCCTGACGGTGTCCGCGGACGATCCAGTGGCATTCTACCGGCTGGATCCCGTGTCCGCGCCGTAGGCAGATCATGCCGCGAACGACCTGCCGACAACCGCTCAATTCAGGTCGTTTTCGAGAACGATCCGGTAGCGGGCCTTGCCGGATTCGAGGTGCGCGAAGGCGTCGTTGATCTTCGACATCGGAAAGTGCTCCGTGGTCGGCGCAATGCCGTGACGTGCGGCGAAGTCGAGCATCGAATCGATGACCGTCGGGCTGCCGGTCGGCGACCCGGAAAGGGAGCGCTGGCCCATGATCAACGGGAACGCCGCGACGACGATCGGATCGAGCACCGCACCCACGGTGTGCAGTTTTCCCTTCGGTGCGAGCGCACCGACAAGCGCATTCCAGTCGAGCGAAACGTTCACCGTGGAAAGGATCGCATTCAACGAACCGGCGAGCCGGGCCACGTCGTCGGCACTGCGCGTATTCACCACCCGATGAGCGCCGAGCCGCAGCGCCTCCTCGCGCTTCGAATCGGTGGACGTGAAGGCCACGACCTCGCAACCCCACGCCCGAAGAAATTTCAGCGCCATGTGGCCCAGCCCGCCGATGCCGATGACGCCGACGCGGTGGGTCGGCAGGATTCCGAGTTGCACCAGCGGGTTGAAAACGGTGATGCCGCCGCAGAGGAGCGGTCCGGCCCGGGAGGCGTCGAGTCCTTCAGGGAGCGGCACCGCCCACGCCCAATGCACGCGCACATGGGTCGCAAAGCCGCCGTGGCGCTGGACAATCGTGCCGGTACTGGTCGGGCACAGATTGTGATCCCCGCCAAGGCATTGGGGGCATGACATGCAACTCTCGGCAGTCCACCCCACCCCGACCGTCTGTCCGGCCTGCACTTTTCGGACGTGGTCCCCGACGGCGGTAATGGTACCGACAATCTCGTGGCCACCGATGAACGGATACGCCGTGAGTCCCCACTCATTGTTGCGCATTGAGAGGTCGGAGTGGCAGATGCCGCAGGACGCAACCCGGACTTCGACCTGGTCCGGCAACAGCGGTCCGGCGTCGTATTCGAAGGGCGTGAAGGGCGCGTTTGGCCCGCTGGCAGCGTAGGCATTGATGGTGCTCATGGGGTGGGCGGTTCGATGGATCGCGCCGTCTCGGCCATGCCCTGCCCGCAACGGAGAAAACCGGCGGGCGGCGTGGCCTCAGGCCGTGACGGCAGCCTACGCGAGCGCCACGAGTTTGCCGATGACGTTTTCCTTCGTCATCGAGCCGGCAAGGAGGCCAACGGTGCCCGCGCTTCCTTGCGGGCCCTTCAATCCGCGTGTTCCTTGGACCGCGTGTTGCTTGCCACCGTACGGCCGTCGTTGCTAGGTCTCCGGGAAATGTTCCGAAGGTTGATCCAGGGGCTTGCGGGGGTGGCGACCCTGGCCGCGGCAGTGGCGGTGGCCAATCCGTGGCAGCGGGTGCCCAATGACACGCTTCAACTGCCCGAGACGCCGGGACGGTTTGGCTACCGGTTGGTGGACCCGCTCGGGCTGCAATTTGAACGACCCTCGGCGATCGAATTCCCACGGGGAAACACCAACGCCGTGGTGGTCTCGGAACTCGCCGGCCGCGTCGTTGCAGTGACCAATCGGCTGGCCCCGACCCGCACGGTGATCCTCGACGTCACCGGCTCCACGGTGATCGGGCCCAATGAAGGCCTGCTGTCCATCGCCCTGCACCCGCGATTCGACGTCAATGGGCGCCTCTTCCTGTTCCGCACCGCCTCCATCCCAGGCGCCGGAGACGGCAGGAAATACATCCAGATCTCGGAGGTGACCCTCGACCCGGCGTCCCTCCAGCCGGTCGGCGCGGAAACCGTCCTGATCCGCCAGGTGTATCAATGGCTCGACCACGCCGGCGGCGACCTCGAGTTCGGGCCCGAGGGCCATCTGTATGCCTCCATCGGCGATGGCTTCAGCCCCAAGGTGAATTCCCAGCAGATTGACGGCGATTTCTTTTCGGCCGTGCTTCGGTTGGACGTGGACGCCCGGCCCGGCTCCCTGCCGCCAAATCCGCATCCGTCGGTGGTGGGTGGCTATCAGGTGCCGGCCGACAACCCGTTCGTGGGCGCCACCCGGTTCCTGGGTGGCCCGGTGTCGCCAGAGTCAGTGCGCACGGAATTCTGGTCCGTCGGTCTCCGCGAGCCCTTCCGGATCTCCTTTGATTCGTTCACCGGGGAGCTCTGGGTGGCCGATGTGGGATTCTTCACCGCAGAGTCGGTCTTTGTCACCCGTCCAGGAGCCAACCACGGGTGGCCGGCCTTCGAGGGCACCGCACCGGGCATCCTCCGGAACTCGGTGCCCCCCGATTTCCCCTCAAATCCTGAGTACGGGTACATGCCGCCCGTGTTCACCTACCAGCAGGGCGGAGGACGCTGCGTGATCGGCGGCGTGGTCTACCGGGGAACCCGGATGCCCGAGCTTTGGGGCTCCTATCTGATCGCCGATCATCAGTTCGGATGGGTCGGTGCCATCCGGTTGAACGCGGAAGGTGCGGGCGAAATGCGGGGCCTGTCCCTCTACCTCCCCTCCGCCACTGACTTTGCGACGGACCCCGTGGACGGGGAGGTGTGGATCTCCGAACTCGCCCAATCCCGGCTTTGGCGGCTGGAGCCCTCGCCGGCCTTTTCAGGACCGCCCCTGCCGGAAACCCTTGCGGACACCGGGGCGTTTTCGGATCTCGCGTCCCTGACACCCGCGCCCGGTGTGATCCCGTACGAGGTCAACCATCCCTTCTGGTCCGATGATGCCCACAAGCGCCGCTGGGTCTCGATCCCCGATGCCGACCAGATGCTGGGATTCGAGGCGCATGAGGGATGGAGCGCCCCGGCGGGTACCGTCTGGGTCAAACACTTCGATCTGGAGCTGACGCCGGGAGTGGCGGCGTCCTCCCGCCGCATCGAGACGCGGTTTCTCGTCCGCCAGACCAATGGCGTGTACGGGATCACCTACCGGTGGACCTCGGAAACCAATGCCGTGCTGGTGCCCGCCGAAGGCCTTGATGAGACGATCGTGCGCACCATCAACGGCGTTCCGGTCCCCCAGACATGGCGCTATCCCAGCCGTTCCGAATGCCTCGTGTGCCACGTCCGCGGCGCAGGCTTTGCCCTCAGCTTCAACACCGCGCAGTTGAACAGGGAGGTGGACTGGGACGGCGTCCGCACCCACCAGATCGCCGCCCTCGCGGCAGCGGGGTACCTCACCAATGCCCCCGCGGCATTGCATCCCCTGCCCCGGCATGCGGGAATCGCCGATGACGAAGCCAGCCTCGAGTGGCGGGCCCGTTCGTATCTCGCCGCCAATTGCGCCTTCTGCCATCAACCGGGGGGTCCCGGGCGCGGACAGTTCGACCTGCGCGCGCAGACCGGCACGACGACCACGGGCGTGCTGAATGGAGGACTGCTCGACGATTGGGGGAACCCTGCCAACCGGGTCATCGTTCCGGGCGACGTCACCCACTCCGTTTTGTGGCGCCGCCTGGCGACACGGGGGCCGGAGCGCATGCCCCCGCTGGCCTCCAGCATTGCGGATGCCGCCGGAGTCGCCCTGCTGGAATCCTGGATCGTCGCCACGGGCCTCCCTGCGGATCCGGACCCGGAACTGCGGATGGAATCGTTCGTCGAAAACGGATTCCTGGCCCTGCGGGTGCTTCAGCCGGCGAACCGGGCGCTGCAGCTGGAACAGACCCCGGACCTGTGGAACGGACCGTGGACCCCGGTGGACGCCCCGGGCATCATCCCCGGCTTCCCCGCACGGGATCGTCTCGTGGATCTCCGTCCCGAGTCCGGGAGCGGCCCGACCTTCTATCGCGTGCGGACGCGTGCGCCGTAGGCCGGCGCGCCATTGGACTGCACAGGTTTGCAAGCGTTCTCCTTGGCGGCATCCGCTTTGTGAAGATAGGCTCGCGGGGTGTTTCGGTCCCCAACCGCCACCCACCGGCTATTCTTGGCGCTGATGCTGGGCTTCGCCCTCGAGGCAGATCCCGTTTCCGACGGCTCCACGCCGGATTTCCAGATCCTGTGGAGCACTCCCGTAGGTGCCGGCGACTCGCACATGATGATCATCCGCGACGGGGTGATTTACGCCCAGGTCACCGACAGCTCCTTGATCGCCGTCCGCCTGCACACAGGGGAGATCCTTGCGCGCGCGCCCGGAGTCTCGGTTGCCACGGCGCCTTTTGTCGTGGGCGACTGGGTGTACAGTTGGAGACCAGGGGCCCTGACAGAACTCGACCGTTACACGCTCCAGCCACGCCGGGAGTTTCCGATCTATCACGGGTCCTACTTCGAGAACGTCCCCTACGACCGTGAGACCGACGCCTTCTACGTCCGGCTCCTGAAGCCGGGGGCGTCCTACCCGGATGACGTCGCCGCGTATTCCCGCGCGGACGGGCGGGAGCTCTGGAGCCACCGGTTCCCCGGGCGGGGATGGACCAACAACAATGGCAGTCCGCTGCTGCCCGGCGACGATTCCGTGTACGTGCAGTGCGCCGCGGTGACCAACTGGATGTACCGGCTCGACAAGCGCACGGGCGCGGTGCGCTGGGTGACGGAGCTCGGCATCAGCGAACAATTGCAGTTCAACAATCCGATCCATGACGCCGTCGAGGACCAGATCGTTGCCGCACGGATCAACGGCGCCGTGTTTGCGCTCCGGCGAAGCGACGGGGCCATCCGGTGGCAACAGTCCTTTCCCCGGCTTCAGGTGCGCTCCACGCTGACGGCCCACGCCGGAATGGTCTACGTCCCGCTTTGGAATCCGTGGGGAACGGGCGCTGTCGCGGCGCTGGACGCCCGCACCGGAGCGGTCGCCTGGATCCGCGAGGGCTTCTTCGGCGAGGACGGCTGGAGCGCAATGGCGGTATGCGACCGGTACCTCTACCGGAGCACCCACGGGACCTCCCCCTCGCGGATCGTGGTTCAAGACCGCCGGACCGGCGACCTGGTGTGGTCCGCCGATGGCGAGGGCATCGGATCGTGCACCAACCCGATCCTGTCCGACGGCATCGTGGTTTTCGGAACCTCCTCGCACATGATCGCGCTGCGGGCCGGCCGCGGATTGCCGGTGGACTGCGCATGGCACGGCGTCGGGGCGACCGGCGCCAATCCCGGGGCCATCCTGTGGGATGAGAGCAACCCGGACCCGGATTCCGACGCCGACGGCCTCTCCGATGTCTGGGAGGCGGCGGTGTTCGGACACCTGTTTCATCGTGGCACCGATGACCCCGACGGCGACGGTCTGGACAACGCGACCGAATTCCGGCTCGGCCTGGATGCGCTGACCGCCGAACCCCGGGATGTCCTGGCCCAGGAGGGTGAGGCCGTCCGGTTTGTGGTTGCCACAACCGGAGGGGGATCCCTGCGATTCCAATGGCGGCGCAACGGTGCGGAGATCCCGGGAGCCACGAATGCCGCCCACGTCGTCCAGCCGGTTGGAAGGACCGATGACGGGAGCCGATGGTCGGTCCGCATTGAATCCGACGCGCTGGCCGCGGAGAGCCGTGCGGCGTTGTTGACCGTCGTATCCCCACCGGCCTCGACCGTCCGGATTGACGCGCTCGACGTCCACGCCGGGCGCGTGATCGGCACGGTGGCCCCCGCCCGGGAGACCGCTGCAACCGTGGTCCAGTATTCCACCAATCTCCTCGACTGGACCGTGGTCCAGCACCTCGAGGCCGGAAATCCCACCGCCCGCTTCACCGACTTTCCGGACTCAACGATTCGTGGATATTATCGGGTGGTGCCCGGCCCGCCGGATGCCGGCCCGGACGCCGCAGGGGTCCCGGCGGCAGGGACGGAGGTCTCCAGGGATCGGAGGGCCCCGGCCATGCCCTCCAGGTAGCGGTCGAGCGTGAACCGGCTCTCAAATTCCTGCCGGAGGCGGAGTCCCTCGCAGGAATCCGCGAGGGCCAGGAGGCGTCGGGACAGCTCAACCGGATCCCCGGGTTTGACGAGTCCGGGATAGTTTGCCGGCAGCATCTCCGGAATTCCGCGCCAGCACGTGGTGACCGCCGTCACGCCATGGGCCATGGCCTCGAGCAGGCTGACCGGCTGGCCCTCGTTGGCATAATAGGTGGGGAACAGGTACAGGTCGGCATCGCGCCACGCCGCCTCCTTGGCATCCCCGGAGAGAAACCCGATCGGCACCACGCTGCCCCGGAGGTCGGGCCGGGCACACCGTTCGCGAAACGCCTCCTCGACCGACGCCTCCGGAAATGTCCCCGCGACGCGCAGACGGAATCGCAGCCCCTCCCCGGTCGCCGCCGAACCCGACCCTGCCGCATTGGCGAGTGCGATGGCCTCCAGCGCGTCGAACAACCCCTTGTCCCGGGTGCAAAGGGCGAGGAAGAGCACCTGAACTTCGCCCTCCCGCCTCCGAATCACCTCGGAACGAATCCGGCGAAACGGGGCCAGATCCCGGGCAAAATCGGGACACGGATCCTCGATCCCGTTGGGTACCACCCGGGTCGCCCGCGAACGCAGCGCCTTCGCATCATTCCGGTTGGATTCGGCCAGGACCACGGACAGTGCCGGACGTCCGAACAGCGCGCGCGTCAGCATCCGCTCGACCATGGAGGCCCGCGTCTCCAGCCAGTCCCCCAAGCCGGCGGCCTCCCAATGCAGCACGATCCTCGGAAACCAGGGCCGCAGCAGGAGCAAGACCAGCCAGTCCCGGATCAGCGGAGCCCGCTTGGGCGGACTGGGCACGTAGTACAGCACCCGGATTCCGTGCCGCCAGCGCAGCCGGAGCGCCTGCGCACAGTAGCGCAGCACACGCAGCACCTTCCCGCCGCGAGGTGTGCCGACATCGTGCAGATCGTCGGACAACCGGGCATCCACATGGTGGACCTCGATCCCGAATTCGACGCGCGCCCGCAGTCCGTCCACCAGGTATTGCACCATCCGGCTCTGGCCATGGTGGGGGGGCGGCACGTGGGCGAAGACCAGCACTTTCATGGACGGCGCGACAGCCATCGGACCGCGCCAGTGTGTTCGCGACCGATCGCCGCCGCCCAGCCCGGATATTTCGCAAATGGATTTCCGCGGGCTGGACGGGCGGCACCCCGCCCAGGCGGACGGGGTCGTCCCGGCCGCCGGAATCCACGGAGGCATCGCACGGCGGATGATTTCCGGCTGGCCTCCTTCCCCGAATCCGCGCAGATCAAATCCACATGAACCCCGTCGAATCCCGAGCCCGGCCAGGGTGCCTCCGCGTCGCCGCGGTTCAGATGGCCTTCGCCGGCTCGATCGCCGGCAACCTTGCGAAGATCGGGCAGGCCGCGGGCGAGGCCGCCCGACGGGACGCCGACGCGGTGCTCTTCCCGGAATGCGCCACCACGGGCTACGCCTGCAACTTTGGAGCCCTCGATGCCGGCGCCCTGCGCGAAGCCCTGCACGAGGTGGCCGCCCTCGCCGCGCGGCTGCGGATCCACCTGTTGGTCGGCAGTCCGGTGTTCGCCGGGCGCCGGCGCTTCAATGCCTTCCTGGCGTTCAACCGACGCGGACAACTGGCCCACACCTACGCGAAGTGTCAGCTGACCGAGGCGGACCGCCGATGGTTCACGCCCGGTGACGGCATTTCCCTGTTCCCCATCGAGACCGTCCGCGCCTCGGCGATCATCTGTCACGAGCGGCGGTATCCGGAACTGGTCCGCCTGCCCGTGATGGCTGGCGCCCGGGTGGTCTTCCATCCCAACGCCGGCATGGATGCCCTGGCCGTTTCGAGAACCAAGCGGCGGGGACGGGACGGCATGGTCGTGCGCGCCTTCGAGAACGCGGTCTTCTATGTCTTTGCGAACTCCGTGGGCCCGCAGGGTGGCGGCCGGTGGTCCGCCGGGGATTCGAAAATCGTCGCGCCCGACGGCTCAATCCTGCAACTGGCGGACAACCGCAGCGAGGCTGTGATCGTGGAGAATCTCGAGCTGACGAACGCCACCCGCCGATACGCCATCGAAAGCCTGAAGCACCCCGCGCTGCTCGCGCGGCACTGGCGGCGCCTGCTGCCCTTGCTGCGGCGGGGTGTTCGCGATGCGGACCTTCGCTTTCGCCGCTGGTTTCTGGGGGGCGCGGAGGACGACTCGCGCCGGCGACCCATCAGGACCGCCGGCGGCGTTTCACGTTCAACTGGGTGAGCGAATGCAGGAGGGCCGCCTGCACCGTCGCATGCTCGTCGGCTCCGAGCTTGTCCTGAAGCCTCGCCTCCGCCCGGCGCCGGGCCTCCTCCGCCTGGGCCTCGTCAATGTCGTCGGCCCGGATGGCCATGTCGGTGAGGATCGCCACCCGCTCGCCGGTGATCTCCACAAACCCCTCGCCAACGGCCAGATAATGGTCCTGTCCGCCGCGGCGTGCACACACCTCGCCCGACATCAGCTGGGTCATCAGGGGGATGTGCATCGGGTAGATGCCCAGTTCGCCCTCGACCCCCGGGAGCGTGACGTGATCCACGTCCTCCGAGTAGATCTTCGCCTCGGGCGTGACGATTTCCAGCTTCAGTGTGGCCATGGTGCTCCTTGAAATTCCGGGGGGACCGGGGACCGCCCTGCGATCCGGGAGGGCTCAACCCTCCTTGATCTCCTCAATGCCGCCCTTCATGTAGAAGTCGTTCTCGCCGACGTCGTCGTGCTTGCCCTCAAGGATCTCCTTGAAGCCGCGCACGGTGTCCGCCACCGGCACCTGCTTGCCCGGGCGTCCCGTGAACACCTCTGCCACCGAGAAGGGCTGGCTGAGGAACTTCTGGATCTTGCGGGCGCGGAACACCGTCAGTTTGTCCTCCGGCGACAGCTCGTCCATGCCCAGAATGGCGATGATGTCCTGAAGGTCCTTGTAGCGCTGCAGCACCTTCTGCACGCCGCGGGCCACGTTGTAGTGCTCCTCGCCGACGATGTCCGGGGACAGCGCACGGGAGTTCGAGGCGAGCGGATCCACGGCCGGGTAGATGCCCAACTCGGCAATGGACCGCTCCAGCACGATGGTGGCGTCGAGGTGCGCAAAGGTCGTCGCCGGTGCCGGATCGGTCAGGTCGTCCGCGGGCACGTACACCGCCTGGAAGGAGGTGATGGACCCCTTCTTGGTGGACGTGATCCGCTCCTGCAGATTGCCCATCTCGGCGGCGAGGGTCGGCTGGTATCCGACCGCCGAGGGCGTGCGGCCGAGCAGCGCGGACACCTCGGAGCCCGCCTGGGAGAAACGGAAGATGTTGTCCACAAACAGGAGCACGTCCTGGTTCTTTTCGTCGCGGAAGTACTCGGTGACCGCGAGGGCGGACAGGGCCACGCGCAGGCGGGCGCCCGGCGGCTCATTCATCTGGCCGTACACGAGGCCGATCCGGGATCCCGGCTCGATGATCGGGAGACCGTTGTCGCCGGCCACCGGATGCCCCTTGTCGTCCTTCTTCACCTTGATGACGCCGGCCTCGATCATCTCGTTGTAGAGGTCGTTGCCCTCGCGGGTGCGCTCGCCGACGCCGGCAAACATCGAGATGCCGCCGTGCAGCTTCGCGATGTTGTTGATGAGCTCCATGATGACCACGGTCTTGCCCACGCCCGCACCGCCGAACGCTCCGACCTTGCCGCCCTTGAGGAAGGGGCAGATGAGGTCAATGACCTTGATGCCCGTGGTGAGGATCTGCGGGCTCGTGGACTGGTCCACCAGGGGAGGCGCGGCGCGGTGGATCGGCTTGTAGCCGTCGGCCAGCACCGGGCCCTGCTCATCCACGGCGTCCCCGGTGACATTGAACACCCGGCCCATGACGGCCTCGCCGACGGGCATCGAGATCGGGGCGCCCGCGTCGGCCACTTCCATGCCGCGCCGAAGCCCCTCGGTGGTGCTCATGGCGACGGCACGCACCCAGTGGTCACCGAGATGCTGCTGCACCTCGAGGGTCAGCCGGGTCGGGCCCGAGCCCGGCGGGGTGAACTCGATGGTCAGGGCGTTGTAAATGGCGGGCAGTGGCGCGGGGAACTCGATGTCCACCACGGGACCGATGATCTGGACGATCTTGCCTTTGTTCATGGGACTCAGCGTTAAAAGGGCGGGAATGGGTGCGAAAACGGGTCGGGGGAGTTCGGCGGCGGGTCAGCCCATCGCCATCTGTGCGGTGGTGATCTCCAGCAACTCCTTGGTGATGTTGGCCTGTCGGAGCTTGTTGTACTCCAGCGTCAGGTCCTTGATGATCTGCCGGGCGTTGTCGGTGGCGTTCTTCATGGCGACCATGCGCGCCGAGTGTTCCGACGCCTTGGCCTCCTGCAGGAACTGAAACACCTGGTAGTTCAGGTAGTGCGGCAGGAGGCTGCCCAGCACCTCGCCCGGGGCGGGCTCGAACAGGTACTCCTGCCTGGCGGCCCCGAGGTCCTCCGCAACCCCCTCGCCGGTGACATCGGCTGACACGGCCTTGAGTTCACCCAGCGGCAGGAGCGTGCGGACCTCCGGCTTCTGGGCGAGGGTGGAGATGAAGTTGGTGTAGGCGACGTCCACGACATCCACCTCGCCCTTGAGGAACAGGTCCTGGGCGAAGCGGGAGATGGCGCGCGCCTCGGTGAACTGCGGTGTATCGCGGTAGGTGAACTCCGCGGCAAGCTCGCGCCGCGTTCGCGCCACAAACTGGGCGCCCTTCCGTCCGGCGCAGACATAGACCGTCCCCCCGGGATCCACCCGGGCCACCTCGCGCAGGAGGTTGGTGTTGAGGGCGCCGCACAGCCCCTTGTCGGTGGTGATCAACACCAGCGCCCGCCGGCGCACCGGACGCACCTCCATCAGCGGATGCGAAAACTCGCCGGCGCCGGCCGTGGCCGCCGCCAGAACCTCGTTCATCAACGCCGCGTAGGGACGTCCGGCCAGCGCGGCCATCTGCGCCCGGCGCATCTTGGCCGAGGCGACCATCTGCATCGCCTTGGTGATCTGCGCCGTGCTCTTGACCGACTTGATGCGGCGCCGGATGTCGCGTGTGCTGGGCATGGTTCAGTGGGGCGCGCGGCCGGACCGCGACGCCGCAGGATCAGCGGTAGCTTTGCTTGAACTCGGTCACCGCCGACTTGAGCTCGCCGGCCAGCGCATCGCTGACCGCCTTCTCGTTGCGGATCCGTTCCAACAGGGCGGCCTTGCGGGTGCCCAGGAAGTCGGTGAGCCGGCCCTGGAAATCCTTCACCTTCTCCACCGGGACGTCGTCCAGGAGCGCGTTCTGCATGGTCCACAGCACCGCCACCTGCACCTCGACCGGGATCGGGTTGTACTGGTTCTGCTTGAACAGCTCCACAATCCGCTTGCCGCGCTCCAGCGTCGCCTGGGTCTTGGCATCGAGATCCGACCCGAACTGGGCAAAGGCCGCCAGTTCGCGATACTGGGCGAGGTCCAGCTTGATCTTGCCCGCGACCTGCTTCATGGCCTTGATCTGGGCGGCCGAGCCGACCCGCGACACCGAGAGGCCGACCGAGATGGCCGGACGCACGCCCTGGTAGAACAAATCGGTCTCCAGGTAGATCTGCCCGTCGGTGATGGAGATGACGTTGGTGGGGATGTAGGCCGAGACGTCACCCGCCTGCGTCTCGATGATCGGCAGCGCGGTCAGGGAGCCGTTGCCGTTCTTCTCATTGACCCGCGCCGACCGCTCCAACAGGCGGCTGTGGAGGTAGAAGACGTCGCCCGGGTAGGCTTCACGGCCCGACGGACGTTTCAGGACCAGCGATACCTGGCGGTAGGCCACCGCCTGCTTGGAAAGATCGTCAAAGATGATCAGGGCATCCATGCCGTTGTCCATGAACCACTCGCCCATCGCCGCGCCGGAGAACGGCGCCAGATACTGGTTGGCCGCCGAGTCCGAGGCGGAAGCGGCCACGACGATGGTGTCCTCCAGCGCCCCGGCCTTCTCCAGTTCCGCGACGACGCGCGCGATGTTGGACTGCTTTTGCCCGACGGCGACGTAGATGTTGTACACCGGGCGGAACGCGGGATCCCCGGAGGCCCGGCCCACCTGGTTGATCCGCGCCTGGTTGATCATGGTGTCCACGCCGATGGTCGTCTTGCCGGTGGACCGGTCGCCGATGATCAGTTCGCGCTGGCCGCGTCCGATCGGGATCATGGCGTCAATCGCCATGATGCCCGTCTGCAGGGGCTGGGTCACCGACTTCCGCTTCACGATGCCCGGGGCGATGTTCTCCACCGGATACGCCGTGTCGCTGATCACCGGACCCTTGCCGTCCAGCGGTCGTCCGAGGGTGTCCACCACCCGGCCCAGCAGGCCCTTCCCGACGGGCACGGACAGCAGTTTGCCGGTGGTGCGCACCTCGGTGCCCTCCTTCACCCCGAGGTAATCCCCCAGGATGATGACGCCGACCTCGGTTTCCTCGAGGTTCAGCGCCAGGCCGACCACCCCGTCACCGAAGTCCAGCATTTCGTTGAGCATCGCGTCCGTGAGGCCCTCGACCTTGGCCACGCCGTCCGAGGCTTCCCGGACCACGCCGACATTCTGCCTGGCAACCGACGTCTTCACGCCGGCGATCTGCGCTTCGATCTCCTGGAGGATTGTGCTCATCGCGGGAATCTGAATTTGAAAACTGGGAAAATCTGGGGGGGCGGCGGGCGGCTACAGGGAATCGCCCAGTGCGGCGAGACGTCCGGCCACGCTGCCATCGAAAATGTCGCTGCCCACGCGAATCTTCACCCCGGCAATCAGGGCGGGATTGATCCAGTAGGTGATGTTGAGTCCGGGTCCGTACAACCGGACCAGTTGCTCCTCAATGGAGGTCATCAGGGCCGGGGAGGTCTCCACCGCGTTCTCGACCCGCGCCGTGCGGCGGGCGATGTCGAGCTTCACGAGGCGCTGAAAGTGACCCAGCAGGGCGGCATAGCCCCGGGGCTTGGCGGCAATCACCCGGGAGACGGCCTCCCGCACGCGGCCCTCGTCCAGCACCCCGTTCACTCGGCAGGCGTTGAACAGGTCGCGACCGTCGCGGCGGGCCTGTTTCGAGGTCTTCATGGGGTCCGGGAAGAGCGGTGCTGGCGCCTCAGGCGGTGAGCTGGCGAACGGCCTCGTCGGCGAGGCGCCCCTTCTGGTCGGCGGTCAGCACCTGCCCGGTGGAGCGGTCCGCGGCGGCGACCACCAGACGGCCGAATTCCTGCCTCAATTCGCCCTTCAGCCGGGCCACCTCGGCATCACCGGCCTCCCGGGCCTTGGCCAGGATGTTCTGGGCGTCGGCGATCGCCCTCTGGCGCTCCTGCTCGGCGACGACCCCGGCGGCGGCGCGGGCCTCCTCGATGATTTTCGCCGCCTTCTGGCCGGCCTCGCCGATCACTTCCTGGGCCTTCGACTGCGCATTGGCGAGCTCGCGCGCCGCCTTCTCGGCGTTGGCGAGCCCCTCGGCGATCTTCTGACGCCGCAGCTCCAGCTGGGCGAGGATGGGCCGGTACGCGAAGCGGTGCAGCAGGAAGGCGACGATGACGAAGCTGACGCACTGCGAAAGGAACAGCGGCGTATTGAAGCCAAACTGCTCACCGGTCTGCCGGGCGATCTGCAGCAGACCGCCTTCGGCGGCAATCAGCATGGGGAGGGCGCTCATGGACGGGAAAAGTCTGGGGGTGCCGGACAGCCGCCCGGCACCCGGAATGATCACCTCGCGAGGAAGATGGCGAAGAACACGATGCCTTCGGCGAAGGCGGTGCTCAGGATCGCCTGCACGAGGATCTTGGTGGCGGCACCGGGATTCCGGCCGACCGCCTCCGAAGCCTTCATGCCGATCATTCCCACGCCAATCGCGGCACCGGCCGCGGCAGCCGCGACGTGAATGTTGCCGGTCATTTCAGCGAACAGGGGGAGCATAGTTGAACTTTCTCTTTCTCTTGGTTGTTACGGGCCGCCCCGGCAGTCGTGCCACCGTCTGACGGCCAAAATGTGGATTCAGTGGGCCTCCTCCGCCTTGCCATGGCCATGTTCCTCCTCGTCATGCGTGCAGATGAGCAGCGTGAACACCGCGGTCAGCAGCATGAACACCAGGGCCTGAACCAGGCCGACGAGCAGCTCCATGCCGTAAAACGGCAGGGGAAGGAGCCATCCGAAGTACGGGCCCCCCAGGTGGGTCATCGTCTCCAGCATGTTCTCGCCGGCGAACACGTTCCCGTAGAGGCGGAAACTCAGGGAGACCGGACGAAACAGGATCGAGACCACCTCCAGGATACCCACCGCAAAAAAGACCACGACCATCACCAGCTTCATGATCCCTGACGAGTCCCCCTTCACGCCGAACAGGTGGCGGATGAACCCGCCGAACCCGTTGGACTGGACCGCCCAGATGACCCAGAAGATGAAGAACACCATGGCCATCGCGAGCGTCGTGTTCAGGTCCGCGTTCGCGCCGCGAAACCAGGGGGAGGTCAACTGAAACCCCGTGGACGTCGCCACCCCCCACCCGACGGTGCCCACGCCCGGGATGAGCCCCACCCAGTTCATGGCCAGAATCATGATGAAGATCGTGGCAAAGAACCAGAAGGTGCGCTTCACCAGATCGGTGCCGATGATGCCCTCGAGGAACTCGTACAACGACTCCACCAGCCATTCGGCAAAGTTCTGCAATCCCTCCGGCACCAGCTTCAAATTCCGCGTGGCGAGCTGCGCCCCGAGAATCAGCAATGCCGCCACACCAAACATCATCAGGGTCGAGTTGTTGATGTCGAGCGGCCCGATCCGAAAGATCCACGGCGCATCCGCCGGCAGTCCCTCCTCGTGGTGCTCCCCGCCATGGGCGTCACCCGCGCCGACCGACGCGGCACCCAGGGCCAGTCCGGGCACGGCCGTCCACAGGGCCAATGCGAGAACGATTTGAAGCCAGCGCATACAGGGGGGAGGGGCCGCCCGCCGGCACGCACCGGACGCCGGACGCCCTCCGAAAGAAGCCGGACGCTGGCGACACGTGAAATTTTTCACAAGTGCTTTTTTTGTGAAAATGGGGAGGCCGCAATCCCGCCGGATTCCGGTCCCCGCCGCACGAATCGTTCGGCTTCCCGGGGGCCGCCTCCGGAGGACGGCGGGTCCGGATTCCTCCGGCTCCGGCATCGCCCACAAACGGCCGGCCTGAATTCACGACACCGGCGACCAGCCGTCCGCGCGGTAGCGCAGGCAACGGTCGCCGACGAGGGCGAACAGGTGGATCCAGCCGTGATCGAAAAGCTCCCGGACAGCCGGCTGGGCCGCGAGAACGGTGGCAAGGGCGTCGGGCGCCGCTTCGACAAAGACGGAAAGGCGGCGGGGTTCGTGGAGGAATGCTCTGCCGTCATGCAGCGATTGGAGGGGCAGGCCGGTGCGCAGGTCGCCGCCGTTGCCTTCCACGACACCGATCCCGCCGGCGACGTTGTGCAGCGTCTTGTTCCCGCTCCCGTAGTGCCGGGGGTCCACCCGGGAGGCGTAGTACTGGAGGTTGATCCAGCTGGCGACCACGACCGGGGCGGAAAGGATGAGCGTCAGGACGCTGAGATCGCGGTCCGACGCCGCATCGTAGTCGTGAAGGAAGACCCGACCGTGGAGGTGGAGCGCGGCCGTGCGGCTGCGGGGTGCGGCGACAAGGGCGGCGTTGTTGGCCAGGCCCCATTCGGGCCGGACTTCGGAGGGGTCCGCAGCACGGGCCCGGAGACTCCGGGGCAGTCGGGTGGCCGGCAGGGTGGCCAGGCCCAGGGCGGCGGCGCGTTCCCGCGCGGCGGCGGCGCCGGCTGCTTCGATAACGCGGCGCAGCGCCGCCAGATCTGCGGCGTGGCTGGCGGGCACGGACGACACGTCAAACAGCGTGATTTCGTCGGTGGCGGTGTTGTGCAATCCGGCGAGAAACCACGTGTCGTCGGGGACAAGGAGGCCCCGGTCGGCGAGGCAGGCCCGCACGCCAGGGTCGTTGAGGGTTGCGGCTGCAAGGCGGGCATTGACGTCGCCGGCGTGCCCGCCACACGCACCGCAGTCCAGCGCCGACGCGTAGGGATTGTTGGCGCTCTGGCTGCCATGGCCGCAGAAGAGCACGAGCCGCGCGAAATTCCGCGTCAGGCCCATGCTGTCCAGCGCGCCGCACGCGACCGCGGCCTGCGCAGCGGTGGCATCGGCAGCCGGCGCGGCCCACTCCGGCGCCGGCCCGGCGCAGCCGCAGGAGCCGGCATCCCGGTTGCGCCCGAGAACGCCGGCAAAGGCCAGGCCGGCCGTCTCGACAAACGAGAAGCAGGAGACAGCGGAGTTCTGAAACGCCTTCCACGCTCCGCTGCGGGCGCGGCGGGCGCGGGCGGCCGCAACCTCGCCGGCACCGGCGGCCTCAACGGTGGAGATCGGAGGGACGAGCAGCACGGGGCAACGCGCGGTCGGGACGTCGGTGTCGGCAGCGCGATGCGAGATGGGGAATCCGAAAAACCCGCCGAAGCCGAGCGTCTGGGCGCCGGGCGCCGCGGCCTCGAGGTGGCGGCGAAGGACCTCTGAGCGCACATCAATGCAGAAGACCGCCTGGAACTCCGGCCGCGCGGCGGGGCGATGGGAGGGCTGCGCGCACAGCGCGCGGGCGAGCTCCTGCTGATGGCCCAGTTCATAGGCGAGCTGCCAGCGGGCCAGCACGCCAATGAGGGTCTCGTCGGCAACCCCTTTCGTCGCCCGCGGCCAGTCCCGGGCAAACACCTCGTCCCGGGCATGGGCGTCGTGGAGGGCGGCATCGTAGGCCAGGCGGATGGCCAGCAGATCGCGAAGGGCGGAATGGTCGCCCCCGCGCATCTGCGCCTCACGGCGGAGGTATTGGGCGTATCCGGCCCAGCCGGCGACGCTGGCCAGTTGCCGGTGGAGGAAATCCGTGGGGTCGGCCTCGTGGCGGCCCAGCCGTTGCAGGCAGTGGGCGATGGCGGCATCCGCATCGCCGGGCAATTCCGCCACGAACGCCCGAAAGCCCGCGAGTCCGAAGGCCTCCGGGTTGCCGTCAACAAGGGCGGCGCTCCGCCACCCGGCATAAAGGCCGGCATCCCGCCAGGGAAAGCGCCAGATCGTCTGGTTGTCATCCAGGGCGACGGCGCACCACTTCGAGATCTCCTCGGCGATGAAAACACTCCAATGCGCATGAGGGCTCTCCCGGTCCAGGAGGTCCGCCACGGTCGGGATGGGTGCGCCGGTCGCCGCCCCGACGTGGCGCCGCAGGGCCCCCACCAGCGCCGCGGCGGACCCCGGATCGTCCGCGACGGTGTCGAGGTGCGCGTCGGTGATGGCCCCCTCCTCGTAAAGGGCGAGGTACCCTGCGGGAGGCAGCAGCGGCACCGTGCCCACCGTCCGTTGGAGCAGGGCGCAGGCGCCGGTGAACGGGAGCCCGGAGAGGCCCGCGAAGGGATTGACGGCCACAAAATGCCCCAGTGGCCACAGCGGGGGGATGCGCCGGAGGGCGGTGGTGATCGCGTGGTCCAGGGCAGCAGCAGGGGGTTCGGTGATGGCAGTCATGGGAACGTGTCGTGCATTGAAGGGTGCGAAGAGATCCTCGGAAGACGGGCGGCCAATCAGCGTTGGGATGCGACGATGCCCCCGGACAGGTGCGGGGCCGGACGGGGAACCGCCACCGGGTCGGCGGGCCAGAGCACGTTGAGGAGCCGGTTGCCCCAGGTGCCCATGTAGAAGCCATTGAGCGCATGGACATACAGCACCCGCCCCAAATGCGTCCCGCCCGCACGCCACAGCAGAATTTGGAAGAGAAACAGCGCGACGAACACCGCGCCCACCACGGCAAGGACCCACCCGGGAGGAGCCACCACCGGCAGCGAGGCATAGATCCAGCCCGCCGCGGCATGCAGTCCCAGCCCCACCGCCGCCACCCCGGCGGCGATCCCCAGCGCCCCGGCGACGGAGCCGGAGCCTGCCGGCGCGGACGCGACGCGCGCCACGCCGTAGGCCAGGGCGAGGGCCAGGATGAGCGTGAACACCCCGGCCGGGTGGACGGCTCCGGGCAGCAGCGCCGTCCGGACCGCGGCCATGCCGAGGACCAGGGCCGCGCCGGCGACGGCTCCGAAGATCAACGCCCCGTTCGGCAGGGGGATGGCCGCGCGCGGCACGGCGCCGACCGTCGAACCTGCGCGCAGGAAGGCGTGGGCCTTGTAGAGCGAGTGCGCCACAAGGTGCACGAGCGCCAGACCGAACGCACCGAGGCCGCATTGCAGGAGCATGAACCCCATTTGCGCCACGGTGGAGAACGCCAGCGCCCGCTTCACCGTCGGCTGGGTCAGCATGACCATCGCGCCGAAGACCGCCGACAGCGCCCCGGCGAGCGCCAGCAACGCCAGGGCGGGACCCGCCTCCACCATCAGCGGGCTGAGCCGGATGACGAGAAATCCGCCCGCATTGATGATCCCCGCGTGCATGAACGCCGAGACCGGCGTCGGTGTTTCCATGGTGTCGGGCAGCCAGCCGTGGAACGGGAACTGCGCGGACTTCAGCAGCGCGCAACCGGCCAGGAGCAGTCCGATCGGGGTCAACCCCGAACCGGCGCCGGACTCCAGCCGGGCAAAGATCGCCTCCATCTCCCAGGTGCCGAAATGACGCTGCACCAGCACCAGGGCCGCCAACAGGCACCCGTCACCCAGGCGGCTGTACACGAACTTTTTCCGCGCCGAAAAGACCGCCCCCTTGCGTTCCGGATAATAGGTGAGCAGTTGATGCAGCAGCAGGCTCGTCGCCACCCAGGCGGCAAGGAGCACCAGCAGGTTGCCCGAAAGCACCAGCAGCAGCACGGCGGCCAGCGTGAGGCTCATCCACGAGAAGAAGCGCCCCTGCCCCGGATCCCCCGCGAGGTAGTTGCGGGAAAACCGGCTCACCACCAGACCCAGAAAGGAAACCAGCACCGCCAGGGTGGCCGATACCGCATCCAGCCTCAGCGTCAGCGCCGCGGGGGACGCCGCCCCCGCCGCAAGCCGCCACTGGCCGCCACCCCCCAGCATCACCTCGGCCGTCGCCAGCAGCGCCAGCAGCAACGCCGCGGCGGCGGACGCCACCGCCCCGGGGCCGGCCCACGCGGGCGGACCCGCGCGAAGCGCGAGACCGCTCAGCAGCGGGAGACCGGGAATCAGGACCAGGAGGACCGCGGGCATCAGTTGCATCGCCCCGGATCCTGCGGTGGCGCCTTGGTTTAGAAAACTTCAGCTTTCCAACGCTGAGCGTTACTTTTATTTAATCAGCAATGTCCTTCCTGAACTATCACCACCTGCGCTACTTCCGCGTGATCGCCCGCGAACGGAGCATCGCCCGGGCCGCGGAAACCCTGCACGTCACCCCGGCGGCCCTGAGCGTCCAGCTCAAACAGCTGGAGGAAAGCCTCGGACACGCGCTGATGGAGCGCACCCGGGGCGGCCTGCTGCTGACCGAGGCCGGGCGGGTGGCCCTGGACTATGCGGACATCATCGGCAGGGCCGGCGAGGAACTGGTGGACGTGATGCGGCACCGTCCCCGGGGCGGACGACAGATCCTGCGGGTGGCCGCCGTCTCGACGCTGTCGCGCAATTTCCAGCTGGAGTTCCTGCAGCCCGCACTGCGCCGGCCCGACGTCGAGGTGGTCGTCCGCACCGGGGCGCTGCGCGACCTCCTCGGTCTGCTCAAATCGCACCAGGTGGATCTGGTGCTCTCGGACCAGGCGGCCCAGTGCGATGCCGAAACACCGTGGCACAGCCATTTGCTGGATGAGGAACCGGTGGTGCTGGTGGGTGTTCCGGCCTGGACGCGGAAGCGGCTCAAATTCCCCGGCGGTTTCGAGGAGGTGCCCCTGGTGCTGCCCAGCCTGGAAAGCAACACCCGCATGCGCTTCGACCGCCTCCTGGCCGATGCCGGGGTGCGTCCGCAAATCATGGCCGAGGTGGACGACATGGCCATGTTGCGGCTGCTGGCCCGGGAAAGCGGGGCGCTGAGCCTTGTGCCCCAGGTGGTGGTTCGGGATGAAATCGAACGGCGCGAACTTGTCGTGACGCACCGCATTCCGGACCTGCACGAAACGTTTCACGCCATCGCGCCGACCCGCCGCTTCCCCAACGCCCTGGCTGCCGAACTCATCCGGCAGGTCCAATCCGCCAAGAGGCCCGGCCGGCGCACCCGAGGCACGGCCCACGGGCGTTGACCCTGCCGCCGGGATGCCGGAGAATTTCCGGCACACCACCGACCGGTGACCTGCCGGGAGGACCCTGAATGCGCCGCCACCCACCCGCCTCAGCACGCCATGAGATCAACACGCGCGCTCGTCCGCCTCGGAGGGCTGCTGTCGGTGACGACAGCGATCGCCGTTGTTCCCGAACACCACCGACGGCAGCCGGCTGATCGTGGCCGAGGCGAAAAAGGCGACCCCGGAGAAACCGCTGCTGGTGATCGCCGGCGGTCCGCAGACCACGGTCGCCAACGCGCTGCTGACGCATCCCGAGATCGCGCCAAACCTGGTGGTCTTCATTCGCACCGTCACCGGAGGCGATAACGGCAAGGACGGTTGGTCGGCGTACACTGTGGCCAGGCGCACACGGTCGGTTGGCCGAGGTGGCGGCGCGTTCTGGGACCGGGACTCGGTTTTCACCGTAAAGGACTTCGAGCCACTGGGGGCCAATCCATTCACCGCAGACATGAAGCCATCGCGTTCCCCGACCCGGCCCGCGCCTGACCAGGATGGATCGCCCCATCGCCAAGGGCTCACCCGCCACCCCATCGAAGCACCGTTCACCCCTCCGGATTGAGCCGGCGGCAGTGGCCCACCCGCTCAACCTTCCAGCAGCCGATAACCCACGCCGGGCTCGGTAATGATGCGTTGAGGCCGCGAAGCGTCCGCTTCGATTTTTTCCCGCAGGTGCGCGATGTAAACCCGCAGATGGTGCGTGTGCTCTTCGTGCCCTGGCCCCCAGACGTCGCGGAGGAGTTGGCGATGGGTCAGAACCTTGCCGGCGTGGCGCACGAGGAGTCGAAGGAGGTGCGCGAACTCGTCCACCAGCACCAGCTGCGGCCTCCGGGCAAGGACGGCGCCCAGGTCCAGCTCGGGCAGCGTTCTGCAGATCCGGAGCCATCAGCGAAGCCTATGGAGCCGGCGACAGCGGACCCGCCGCGTCACTTGGCGGCGCCTCCAAACGTCCTGGCCGTCCGCGACGTCGCCTTCCGGACAGGACGTCGCTGGCGCACCGACGCTCAAAGGGCAGGTCGGCCGGCGCTTGCGTCCCTCATTTTCTGGCGGCCTCGGGCGATCCGTTCGGCGGATAGTCCAAAGTGTCCCGGTGCAACTTCCGAAACTCAGGATCAAACTCCGGGAACGGGAGCTTCGGGTCCGCGCGCCACGCCTGCACCTGCGCCAGTGCCGCTGCCGACTTGTCCGGGTCCAGTCCCGCGTCGCGGGCGAAATAGAGCGTCTGTGACGGGGCCGCGAATCCCGTGCCGGAGGCCGCCACCACGTCCATCGTGCGCAGGAGGATGTCCTCCTGGATCGCGACCGACATTCTCGAAAGCACGGCATTCGGGATCGTCGTCAGCGTCCGGTCCAAACCACGAATCCGCGTGGAGCGCATGCCGATGGCTTCCACCGTGCCCGTCTCGGCGCCATACCTGCAGAAATCGCCGACCCGGATGGGTTTGTCCGCAAAGAGGCTGAACCCGCCGATCAGATTCTCGATGGTCGGCTGTGCGGCCAGGGCGATGGCCAGGCCGCCGACGCCCAGACCGGTCACGATGCCGTACAAGGGCATGCCGATGCGTTCGGCGCCGGCGACCAGCAACAGCACGGCGGCGACCATGCCCAGGAGCCGGGCACAAATCCGGATCAGATGCGCGTCAATGCTTTCGGAGGCAATGCGGGGCGACGCGATGATGCCCTCGGCGACCACCGGTGCGAGGCGCCAACAAATCCAGGCACCCGCAAGGAAGCCGACGGCGGTTGTCACCCGTTCGATCGCACTGCCCACGTCGCCGAAGAAACTCAGCTGGACGAGCGCGAAGTACGCCAGTGCGGGCGTCGCAAGGAGCAGAAACGCGGGCAGGACCGCCCGGGCCACCGCCCGCCGAAAGGGTTGCCCTGCGCCTCCCCAATGCGACAGGCGATGGACCGCGCGGAGCACCAGGGCCACCACGCCGAGCGCAAAAGTCAATCCGATCCACTTCCAGCCCGGTTGTCCGGCCAGCGGGTGGCGCAGCATCTTGGGCAGGGCTTGAATCCAGCGAAACGGGATCATCCATCCTCCAAAGCCGGAGAGGAAGCGTTCCCGCAGATCCTCGAGGGGCACCAGGCGGGTGTAGGGCAAATCCTGCACGCGCTGATAGTAGCCCCCGGCGTTGGCCACCGTTTCAGGGCTGAACAAAAACGCGCCCCGGCGGGGTCCGCTCCCAACTTGCCTGAGGGCGATCTCCGTGTTCGGGATCACCCAATAGTGGGCATTGGTGCCGGCAGTCTCGCGCCACTGATCGGCGTCGGGGATGGCCTCCCATGGCGGCAATGGGACGCGGTTCAAGGCCTCATACAAGGAGAGGGCTGCCGCCCGCCCCCGCTTCAAGCGGGCCGCAGGCGGCATCTCTCTCAAATCCAGCGCTTCCGTGCAGGCTTCCACCTGCGACAACAGGGTCGGGTGATTCGCGCGCGACGGCGACGGCAGGTAGCTCCCGGCGAGAAAGGCGCCCACAGCATCCCCGGCTTCGAGGAACCCACGCAGCGCCACGCGGGGGCTGGACCGGTCCGGCGGTTGGAGCGGATGCTCCGGGCTCTGGGCAGGAACCGTAAACGTCAGGAGGCAAGTCAGGAGGCAGAAGGCAGGCGCTGGCCCGAGGCGGCGGGCAAAATCGGGCCTTCGGGGCAGCGGCGGGCCTTCGTGGGTTGACGAGCGGGTCATTTCCCCATGGAGTGTATGGACGCCCATGCGGGCATGGAAGCCTTGGGACTCCTGTCCTCAAGGAGACCACCGGCCGCCGATCCGGACAGGAGCCTGCGCAATGCCCGGAACTGCGGGATGAGTTGCAAAAACGCGGCGGGTCCGCACCGTCAACCGTCGGCCGGCGTGGACGAATCCCGCAACGGCCCGCGGTCAACCTGCAAACCGAGAATGAGCCCACCGGAAGTCCCCGCCCCCCCCGCACCTCCCGCGATCCCCCCAAGCCCATGGCCGCTTCGTCTCCTTCGCTGGTCGCTGAGGCGGCTCTGGGATTTCTTCCGGGTCGTGATGGTCGCGTGGGCAACGCTGGCGATCTACTACTCCAACCTGCCGTGGGCCGGCCCACGGCTGATCCTGGCCGGGGCCTTCTGCGTCTTCGCGATCTGGGCCCTTTGGGTGTCCCGCTGGCGGCGGCGGTTTGCGGCATTTGCGATGGCGTATCTCGCCGTGCTCGCCTGGTGGACCACGATCCACCCGTCGCATGAGCGCCCGTGGAGGCAGGAGGTGGCCGTGATGCCCCGGGCGACCATTGACGGCGACCGCGTGCGCATCTCCGGCTTCCGCAACTTCGAGTACCGCAGCCGGGATGATTTCACGCCGCACTATGAGGAACGCGAGTTCCTGCTCTCCCAGCTCACCTCCGTGGACTTTTATGTGTCCTACTGGAAGGAGGGTCCCGTGGGACACACCTTTCTCAGCTTCAATTTCGAGAACGCGCTGCCGCTCTGCATTTCGATCGAAACCCGTCCGGAGGAAGGCGAGGGCTTTGACCCGCTTGCCTCGCTTTTCAAGCAGTTTGAGCTGATCTACGTGGTCGGCGACGAGCGGGACCTGGTGCGCCTGCGCACCGATCACCGGGACGAGGATGTGTACCTGTACCGCCTGAGAATCCCCCCTGAAAAGGCCCGCCAGCTCCTGTTGGTCTACCTGGAACGAATCAATAATCTCGCCGATCGGGCGGAGTTCTACCACCTGCTGAGCAACAGCTGCACCATCAACATCGTCCGCTACGCCAACCGCGCGGGCCGGACCGGCAGGCTCGATTTTCGCCACGTGCTCAACGGATTGATTGACCGCTACCTCTACCACGCCGGCTTCCTCGACGCGGCGCTCCCATTCGAGGAGCTGCGCCAGCGGTCCTGGATCAACGATGACGCAAAGGCGGCCGGCGATGCCCCGGACTTTTCCGAGCGCATCCGGTCCGCCCTGCCGCCCCGACGATCCTGAGGCGACCGCGGCCCGCATCCGGGATTTCAGGATTTCATAACCCGATGGTAAGGCGCTTGACAAATCCCCTTCAACACGACCCCCTCCAACGCGTGAGCGACCGCACCTGTCTTCGTTGCGACGGCACCCGGCTCGAACCCGGGGCCATTGAGTCTTTCGGGCGCAGCCACTTCAAGATTGAGAACGCGAAGTTCCTGACCCTCCGCACCAGTGATATTCCCGTGCACGGACTCCTGTGCCTGGACTGCGGATTCCTGGAGCTTGTCGGGGATGTCAAGAAGGCGCAGGCGGTGCTCCCCGCAGAGAAAGCCTCCTGACACCCGGGACCCGGGTATGATCCGGCCCCCCTGGCCCGGAGACCCCGCCCGACTCGAATTGGACCTGCCCGGGCGGGTGGTCCTCGGTAAATAATTTCCGCGGATCCGCATCGGCATCGGGTCGCCATGGTTCTTCCGGTCAGGCTTGGCACCGCCCAAACGCGCCACTTGGCTGATATTCCGAAGGCGTGGAACCGGGACGACGCTTTGGCGCAGGCGCCGGGCATCCCATCTGAAGTGTTCGCCCGGGCTGCCAACCGCCAACTCGCCAATCCGCCGGGCCGCAGAAGCACGACAGCTTCACGGCCCGACCTGGAAGTCCCGCGGCCATCTGGTGAACGTCCCGGATGGCGATCAATTTCCTCGATTTCAAAGCTTTCCCTTGACGCGATGACGATCCATGGAACTCACTCTGCAAGTCGCTTGCCCGAGCAGTGGGTGCGGCCCGTCCGATCAAGAACCACGCGGGACCAACCGGGAGCGCGGTGGTTCGTCAGGTGCCCTCGCAGGAAGATTCCATGAGCAATTCATCCCTGATCGGTCGGGCCACGACCCCCTCCTATGTTTCCACGGGGCGCCTGCCGCCGGCGGACCTTGTAAGCTCCCTTGTGGCCGAGGCCCACGCGCGATTCAAGTCCGACACCGGGGGAAGCAATTCGCAGGTCTACCCGGCGCTCGCCGAGGTGGACAGCGACCTGTTCGGCATTTGCGTGGTCGGCACCAGCGGCAATGTCTACCAGGCTGGAGACGCGGAATATGAATTCTCGATCATGAGCGTGTCCAAGCCGTTTGTTTTCGCCCTGGTCTGCCAGGCCCTCGGTGCGGAGGAGACGCGGCAGAAGCTCGGGGTGAATGCGACCGGGATGGCCTTCAACTCGCTCGCGGCCGTTGAGCGCAGCGTGAGCGGGGATGGCCGGACCAATCCGATGGTCAATTCCGGGGCCATTGCGACGACGAGCCTGGTGCCGGGCGCGACCCACGAGGCGAAGTGGTCGTTCATCCACGAGGGGCTGTCCCGGTTTGCCGGCCGTACGTTGCCGCTGAACGATGTGGTCTATGCCTCCGCGACGGAGACGAATTACCGGAACCAGGGCATCGCCCGTCTGCTGCAAAGCTTCGGCCGGATCTACATGGATCCCGCCCAGGCGGTGGACCTGTACACCAAGCAGTGTTCGCTGAACGTCTCCGCCAGGGATCTGGCGGTGATGGGCGCCACCCTGGCCGACGGCGGGGTCAACCCGATCACCCGGGAGCGCGTGGTGGATGCCGAAAGCTGCCGCGATGCGCTGGTGGTGATGGCCACGGCCGGGTTGTATGAGACCTCGGGCGACTGGCTGTACGACATCGGACTGCCTGGCAAAAGCGGCATCGGTGGCGGCATTGTGACCGTTTCGCCGGGCAAGGGCGGGCTGGGAACGTTTGCCCCGCCGCTCGACGCGGCCGGCAACAGCGTCAAGGGACAGCTTGCAGCCCGGTTTCTTTCGGATCGGCTGGGCCTCGATCTGTTTACATCAAAGCCGGAATCCTGAGGGCGCGGGCCCGCCCCCGGAAATGCCGGCGCCTCCCGTCCGTCGGAGCGGTCGCAACAACACCAAACCAACTCCCCTTCATGGCAACAACCGAACTCAAGGGCGCCGGCGCCGCAACCGAAACGCAGGAGCCCTGGCTGCCGATGGTGGTCATCGCGATGGGCCAGATGCTCATGTCCTTCAACGTGGCCGCCATCCCGGTTTCGATGAGCGGCATGGTGGAGCGGTTTCAGACGGCACCCACCACGGTGGGTACGGCCATCGTGATGTATTCCCTGGGGGTCTCCGGCTTTGTCATGCTGGGCGGGAAGCTCGGCCAGCGGCTGGGGGTGAAACGTTTCTTCCAGATCGCCGTCGGGATGTTCCTCGCGGCGATGGTGCTGATGGTGCTCGCGCCCACGGCCTCCATCATGCTGGCGGCGCAGGGCCTCGCGGGTCTGGCGGGCGCCTCCCTGGTGCCCACCCTCGTGGCGCTCATTGCCAGTCACTACCGCGGAAAACAACAGGCCAAGGCCGTGGGTCTCCTCGGCTCGGCACGCGCCATCGCCGGCGTCCTGGCGTTCGTCACCGTGGGATTCCTGGCCTCCATTGATTATCGCCTCGGCTTCGGCCTGCTGATCGTGCACGCCGCGGCCATCCTGCTGCTCAGCTTCAAGCTGAAGCCCACCCCGGGGAACCCGGACATCCGGATTGACGGTGTGGGCGTCGTTCTCGCCGCGCTGGGCATCATCGCCATCACTTTCGGGTTCAACAATCTCCGGGGCTGGGGGGCGCTGCTGGCCCGACCGTCGGCACCCTTCGACCTCCTGGGGGTTTCCCCGGCGCCCATTTTGATCGTGGTCGGCGCAGCCATCGTGATGGGGTTCTTCGGCTGGTCGCACCGTGTCGCGAAACGGGGCGGCACCCCCCTGCTGGACCTCCGGGTGGTGGATTCAGCCCGGGAATGGGCGACGGTCATTGCGCTCTTCCTCATCGTCAGCACCGAGGCGGCCATCAATTTCACCGTGCCCCTCTACATCCAGATCGTTCAGGGCCGGGCGCCGGCGGCGACCTCGATCGCGATGATGCCCTTCATGCTCACGGTGTTCTTCACCGCGCTGCTCGTCGTCCGGCTCTATGACACGTTTAGCCCGCGGCAGATCGCCCGCGGCGCGTACGCCCTCGTCACCGTCGGAACGCTCTGGCTCGCGTTCGTCGCCAGCAACAACTGGAGCGTCCTCCCCGTCATCCTCGGCCTCATCACCGTCGGCATCGGCCAGGGGGCGCTGGTCACCCTGCTCTTCAACGTGCTCGTCACCGAGTCGCCCCGCGAGTTCGCCGGCGATGTCGGGTCCCTGCGCGGTGTGACCCAGAATCTCGCCGCCGCGGTCGGCACCGCGGTCATGGGCGCGCTGGTGGTGGCCGTGCTCAGTGCCGGGGTCCTCGGCAAAGTGTACGATAATCCGAAGATCACCGCCGAAATGAAGGAACAGGTCAACCTCGCCAGCATCAACTTCCTGAACAACGACCGTCTCAAGGAACGCTTCGAACAGACCGACGCCACACCCGAACAGGTCGCCGAGGCCGTTCGAATCAACTCCGAAACCCGCCTTCGGGCGCTCAAGACCGGATTTGTGTTCCTGTCCCTGCTTTCCGTGCTCGCGCTCGTGCCCTGTGGCTGGCTGCCCGGCTTGAAACCGGGTGACATCCCCTCCGGCGCGAAGCCGAACAGAGCCTGACCCCCGGCCTGGGTGCAACCCTCCGATCCAGCGGGACCCGACTCCACCCGACTCCCTCACGCCGTCGCCCCTGCCCCACCTCCCGCAGGTATCCAGCCATGAATAACTCCCGCGATCCGATGAGGGCCCCCGATAATGGCTCCCGGCCCTCCGCCCCCCTCCGCGATGAGGCCTTGCAGGCATCGTCCAGGCCCCCCGCCTTCCTGCGTTCGGGACACCCGCTCTGGTCTCTCGGCACGGTGGCGTGCCTGCTCCTGGCAGGCAACCGGATGGGTGCCGAGGGATTGGGTTACATTCTCGGGCCGGAGGTGGATGACGTCAGCTGGACCCCGGGCCTTTCGCCGAGCGCCGCCGAGGCCGAGCTCGACGACCTCTCCGTCGTCCGCCGCGGTTACCTCCAAATCCCGTACGTTTCGTGGCCGGTGGATTACGCCGCCGATCATCTGGCCGATCTGTACCGCGCGACCGGGCTGCGCATCGGCACCGCCTATACCATGCTCTTTCAAGGGCTCAGTGGCGGGCCGCCGGAACGTTACGGGGCCGCGGGGGATTTTGACCTGATGACGTCATGGACTCTGGTGGGACGCGACACCGAGAACCCGGGCCGACTGGTGTTCGACATTGAGGACCGCTTTGCCATCGGTTCGACCACGCCCAATTCGCTCGGACCGCAGGCGGGAACCCTCCAACCGACCGCCAACACCTTCAATGACCGCGGCTGGGTCGTCCGCGACGTGTACTGGGCCCAGCGGTTGTACGACGGTCAGTTCCGCTTTCTCGTCGGGCGCGGAGATCCGACGGACTTTTTCGGCTCCACCTGGCTGCAGAGCGCGAACATCTCGTTCGTAAACCGCATGTTTTCGGCGAACCCAACCATCGCCGGACCGGGTCATGGACCCACGGCGGGAGTCTCCTTCCGGCCGAAGGATCAGGAGTTCTACGCCACCGCCGGCACCGCCAATGCCTACGGAACCACCACCACCTCCGGATTCAGCACGCTCGATCAGTGGACATTTTTCTCCTTCGGTGAAGTCGGCTGGACACCCACCTTTGCGAGGCTTGGACAGGGCCGCTACACGGTCTCAGGCTGGCATGTCGGCGAACGGGACCAGACGGGCGTGCCCGCCGGCAACGGCGTGTCGGTGGTCGCCGACCAGCAGATCAACGAAAGGATTCAGTTCTCAGCCCGGTACGGTTACGCGGACGCCATTTCGAACATCAAACAGTACATTCAGGGCGGGTTCGGCTTTCGCGGTCTGATGGGTGATCCGGACGACATGGCGGGAATCGCATTTTCCGTCGGGTTTCCCCGCGATGATGCCGCGCAGGAGGAAAAAGTCCTGGAGGGATTCTACCGATGGCAGCTGACGCACTTCTCCCAGGTCTCGGTCGGTGCCCAGGCCATCTTCGACCCCGGCAACGCCCCCACCCAGGAAGTCATTGGCGCCTTCTGGGGTCGTTTCCGCCTTGCCTTTTGAGCCGGATCGTTTCGTCGGCATTCCGAATTGGATCTTCATCCCAAGGACCCTTCAAACCTCCGACCGGGCCCCCGGTCCGCAAGACAATCCTACTATGAACGTCACGCAAACAGCCCCTCCCCAGGCCAGCGGCGGGCTTATGAAAAGGATGCTCGATGTCGTCGAGAAGGTGGGGAACAAGGTTCCGCATCCCGCGATGATCTTCCTCTTCCTCATGGTCGTCGTGGTGGTCCTGTCGCACGTGTTGCATCTCGCCGGTGCGTCCGTGACGCAAAGCGTGATGGATCCGCAGTCGGACCAGCTCCTGAGCAGCACCGTCCACGCGCGCAGCCTGCTCACGACCGAGGGGATCCGTTTCATGTACACCTCGGTCATCCCCAATTTCATGGGGTTCACCGCGGTGGGGCTCATCATCGTGGCCATGGTCGGAGTCGGGGTGGCGGAGGCCTCGGGCCTGATCAAGGCGCTGATTCGCAAACTGGTGGCCGTGTCCCCGGGCTGGGCCATTGCCTACATCCTGGTGTTCGTGGGTATCGTGTCGAGCATTGCAGCGGATGCCGGCTATCTCGTCCTGATCCCCCTGGCCGGCTCCGCGTTCCTGAGCGTCGGCCGGCATCCCCTCGCGGGTCTGGCCGCGGGCTTCGCCGCCGTGGCCGCCGCGTTCACGGTGAACATGCTCATCAAGCCGCTGGACGCCGTCCTGACCGAGTTCACCAACGATGCCATTCACCTGGTCAACCCGGCCCTCTCCATTGATCTCACGGCCAACCTCTGGTTTTCCATCGCTTCGGTCATCGTCCTGACCGTGGTGATCACGTTCGTCACCCAGCGGGTGATCGAGCCGCGGCTGGGCAGGTACGACCCGGGGTGTGCCGGCGACTTGTCGGCGACTCCCGATTCCGCGGAGGCCAATGCGGCGGCGATGGGCGATGAACCCCGCGGACTCAAATTTGCCGCCTTCGGACTGGTCGGCGTTCTGATCGTCCTGGGTTTTCTCACCCTGGCACCCGGGGCGCCGCTGCGAAATCCGGAGACGGGCGCCCTGATCGGGAACTCGCCCTTCATGAACGGCCTGATCGCGGTGATCATGGTGTTGTTCTGGGTCACGGGGACCGCCTACGGCCTTGGCGCCCGGACGATGAAAAGCGCCAACGACGTGATCACGTCCATGGAGAAGGCGCTGGCCGGCCTCGGCAGCCTCATCTTCCTGCTCTTCATCCTCAGCCAGTTCATCGCCTACTTCAATTACAGCAACATCGGGACCATCCTTGCGGTCTCCATGGCCGATGTGCTCAAAACGGCCAGCGTCCCGCCACTGGTCCTCCTGCTCGGCTTCATCGTGGTGGTCGCCATCATTGACCTGCTCATCACCGGCGCCATCGCGAAGTGGGCGCTCTTCGCACCCATCTTTGTCCCGCTGCTGGTGCAACTGGGTGTGGCCCCCGAGTCCGTCCTGGCGGCCTATCGTGTGGCGGATTCGCCGATGAATGTGATCACCCCGCTGAACGCCTATTTCGCGCTGGTGGTCGTGTTCGCCCAGAAGTATGACAAGACCGCGGGCGTCGGCACGATCGTGGCCCTGATGATCCCGTACGTCATCGGGATCTCCTTCATCTGGGTCCTGCTGTTTGTCGCGTGGTTCCTCCTCGGGCTGCCCTGGGGATTGAACTGATGCGTGGCAACGGATGACGGGAGGTCGGGCGGTTGCGGACGCCCCGAAGCCCGCAACCGGACCTTATTGCGGGACCGCCGCGACCTGCACCGAGACGTCCAGGCGGTCGAAGGCGGTCGAAGGCCCGGCCCAGGAACCCGACAAGGGCATGGCCTTCTCCTGTTCGCGGGCGACGGCGGTGGAAATGTGCTCGTTGCCGGCGCGCTTGTTGTTGGTGGGATCAAAGCCGCGCCAGCCGGCGCCCGGGATATAAATCTCCGTCCAGGCGTGGGTCGCGCCGTGCTGCCCATCGGCCAGCTGGATGTACCCGCTGACAAAGCGTGCCCCAAACCCCCACGCCCGTGCCGCTTCCATCATCAACACGGCGTAGTCGCGGCAGGTTCCCCCGCCTTTCGCCAACGTTTCGCAGGGCAGCTGCACGCCGGCGGACTCGCGGGCGGAGTACTTCAAGGACTGGAAAATCCGGGCGTTGAGGTTGTTCAGGAGCTCGTAGGTCCCGATGAGCTGCCCGGGGCGGTACAGCTCCAGGAGCCACTGCTGCAGGGCCGGGCCGTCATGGGGGTAGCTGGGCAGCCGGTAGGTCACCAGCTCCACCTGCTCCTCAGGGCCGTACTGAAACGGGAACGAGCGCGCCGCCGGATCAATCAGACACTCCACGGGTTCCTCGTCCCGCAAATCCACGTCCACCTCGCTGAAGACCCGCAGCCGGGCCCCCGGCTCCCCGAACGTGATCACCGCCGCTGAGTTGTCGTAGATGTCGCGCAGCCAGCGCACCTCGGCGGCAGGCTCGATCTCAAAACGGCCGGTGACGATGCGCTGATCGTGATCCTCGCGCGGGCGCATCAGGGCCCGATGAACGCCGAACGTGACGGGCTCGTGGTAGTGATATTCAGTCCGGTGGCTGATGCGGATGCGCTTCATCGTGAAGCCCGAGGATAACTTCCCGGGTCTTTGGGACGCCAACCCAATCATTTCGCACTTGCACCCCGGCAGCAGACTTTCCACGCTGCCGAACGAGCTTGATCCGTACTTAGAGCCCTGTTTTTTTGCCCGATTTAACCCAAGACCATGAAGCACCTCAGCGTAGGCGCCGCCGCGCCTGTCCCATCCATCCGGCGACGCGAGCCGTTGCCGTCCCCCCGGGAACGGCGCTTCCTTCATACGGCTCAAGCCCGCCGGCTGATCGCTGCGACCGCGCTGGCGCTGGCGGGGCCGGCAGCCCTCGCCGAGGAACCGGACGACCTGTTGAGCTACGAGGCGTCCCCGGAGTTCAAGTTCGTCGGGAATGGCGGTTTCGCATGGCAGGGCGAGGCCGACATTGACGGAGGCGGCACCATGCAGGTGACCCGGTACGATGCCACCGTCGGGTTCCAGGCCGCCCTGGGGGAAAAGGTGACCTGGCTCAACACCTTCTTCGTCGGCCTCAGCAACTACGAATTTGACGGCGGAGGATTCGCCGAGGGCAATCCGTGGGACACGGTGCTTTTCAACCGCTACGGCACCCAGTTCGCCTACCAGGTGGATGAACACTGGGGCGTGCGCGCGGGCGGCGTCTTCATGTTCTCGCGGGAGACCAGCGCCGACTGGACCGATGGGTTCACCGGCGGCGGGTCGCTCGGGGTGGACTACCGGCACAGCAAGACGCTCTTCATCAGCCTGGGCCTGGCCCTGGTCTCCCAGATCGAGGAAAGTGCCCGGGTCGAGCCGGTCGTCGCGGTGAACTGGGTGCCGGCCGAGCAATGGCTCCTCCGGGTCGGGGCGATTCCCGTCAGCGGTGGCGCCGCCGCCGCCGCCGAGGTGGAATACCAGTTCACCGAGCAGTGGAACGTGGGCCTGGGCCTGCTCTTCAACCAGCGCCGGTTCCGCCTTGACGATGCCGAGTTGGCACCCAACGGGGTGGGCGAGGACACCTCCCTGCCCCTGAGGGCGCGCGTGGGATGGAACCTCACCCCGCAGGTGTCCGTGAACTTCCTCGCCGGTGTCGTGCTGGGCGGCCAGCTCCAACTGGATGACGAGAACGGCAACCAACTGCTCAAGGAGGACTACGACCCGGCCCCCTACATCGGCATCCGGGCCGCCGGCCGGTTCTGAATCGTGAGGGTCCGCTCCCGTGATGGTGCCTCCACGGACCGCGCAGGGGGACGGGCTTCGGGCCTTTGAGACTTCGGCGACGCGCCAGGGCGGGGTGCCGTCGCAGCCCTCATGAAGCCCGATTCCCCAGCCCCCGGGGCTCCGGAGAGACCTCCGGCCACCGACACGAACGTCCTGCTCGAGTTCATGTTCCGGCTGGGGAGGGCCTACCTCGCCTGCGGCGAGCAGACCGCAAAGGTCGAACTGCTCCTGCGCCGCACCGCGTCCGCCTACGGCATGCGCAAGTCCCGGGTGGTCGCGTTTCCGACCGCGGTGTTCATCTCGCTGCACGATAGCGAGGGCGAGCGGGTGACGTTGACCGAGTGCGAGCCCCAGACGCTGCGGCTCGATCAGATGGCCGACATCTATGCCCTGGGCGAGTCGGCCCAGGCCGGCACGGTGGATTTGGCCGACGGCTTGCAGCGCCTGACCGCGATTCTGCGCCAGCCGGCGCGCTTTGGCTGGGCGGGCATCGTCCTCGGACACACCATTCTCGCGGTCGGCGTGGCCATGGTCCTGACGCCGACGCTGTCCAACGTGATCGCCGCAGCCGTGCTGGGGCTCATCGTCGGGCTGTTGAAGCTGTTGAACCGCGGTCGCACCATGCAGGCGGTGCCGATGCCGGTGATTGCGGCCGCCCTGGTTTCGACGCTGGTCTTCCTCGCGGTGCGCCGGGGCCTGCCCGTGGACCCGCTGCACGCGCTGATTCCGCCGCTGGTGACCTTTCTGCCCGGCGGCATGCTGACGCTGGGCATGGTGGAGCTGGCCTACGGGGACATGGTCAGCGGGGCCAGCCGGTTGATTGCGGGTTTCGTGCAGCTGGTGCTGCTCGCGTTCGGTCTGGCCGCCGGCGCCATGCTCGTGGGCTATGATTCCGGAGACCTCGTCGCCACCGCCTCACAATATGTGAAGATCGCATGGGCACCGTGGGGCGGGGTGCTGATCTTTTCCCTGGGCGCCTACCTACATTTTTCGGCGCCGCGAAACTCGCTCCAATGGATCACCCTCGTCGTGTTGCTGGCGGTCGCCGCACAGCGGGCCGCGGCGGAGGTGTTTGCCAGCGAGATCAGCGGCTTCTTTGGGACGCTCGTGGCGACGCCGCTGGGCTACCTGATCCAGCTCCGCTTCCGCGGCCCGCCGGCGATCGTGACCTTTCTGCCCAGTTTCTGGCTGATGGTGCCCGGCGCCCTTGGCCTGCTCAGCGTCACGCGCCTGCTGAGCGACCGCACCGCCGGTATCGAGGGCATGGTCACCGTGGTGTTCGTGATCACCTCGGTGGCCCTGGGCACGCTCATCGGCGCATCGGCCTATAAATGGGTCACGGAAACGTTCGGCTGGTGGCAGCTGCAGATCGGCCGCGTCGGGCGGTACTTTCAGGGCGGGAGAAAGAAGTGAGCCGGAACCCTGCCGCCGGACCCAGCCCCATCGCGGGCTCCCCGATGACCTCTGGCGACGGGAAGTGCAGCCCGGTCCTGTGCGCCGCCGCTATTTGGAATAAAGCGGCAGCACGATGGGCACGAGGATGACGCAAACCACCATCACGACCAGGCTGAACGGCACGCCGACCTTCACGAAGTCGCCAAATTTGTAGTTGCCCGGGCCGACGACCAGCGTGTTCACCGGCGACGAGATCGGGGTCATGAATGCCGTCGAAGCGGCAAGGGCGACAATCATGGCGAACGGGTAGGGCGACGCGCCCATGTCCTTCGCGATGGCGAGGGCGACCGGGGCCATCAGCACGGCCGTGGCCGTGTTCGATATGAACAGGCCCAGGCTGGCGGTGATGAGGAAGACACTGCCAAGGACGACGTGGGTTCCCGCATTGCCGGTCGCGGCGATGAGCGCGTCAGCCGCCAGGTCCACACCGCCGGTCCGCTGCAGCGCCATCGAAAAGGGCAGCATGCCGACGATGAGAATGAGGCTCTTCCAGTGGATGGACCGGTAGGCGCTCTCGAAGTCCACGCAGCGCAGGGCGCCCATCAACAGGCAGGCAATCAGCGCGGCGTGCACGTTGGGGATTACACCGCTGACCATCAGACCCACCATGAGCAGCAGACACGCGACGGCCTGCGGCGCGCGGCCGGAGGCGGGGAGCACGTCGTCCATCTCGGCCGGCAGGTTGAGCGTCACGAGATTGGTGGTGTCCGCCTGCAACCGCTTGATGTCCCGCCACGGGCCGATGGTCAGCAGCGTGTCACCGACCTTCAGCTTTTCCGGCAGCAGGCTGCCCGCGATCGCCTGATCGCCGTGGCGGAGCCCGATCACTGTCACGCCATACTCCGAACGAAAGCGCGCCTCCGCCACCGTCTTGCCGGCCAGGCTGGAATTCGCGGCAAGCATCACCTCTGCCATGCCGATCTCCTGCGAGCGGTCGGCAAAGTAGGCGCCGCTCAAGGGCAGCGTCTCCAGCTGGTACTGACGATGCAGCGTCTCCAGGCAGTCCACGGTGCCGCACAGGTCCACCAGCAGAATGTCCTCCGCCTGCAGCTCGGTCCGGGCCGCCGGACCGATGACCTCGGTGGAGAAACGTCCCCGGCGCTCGATGGCAACGATGGTCGCGTTGAGCGTGTTGCGCAGATCGAGCTCGGCGATCGTCCTGCCGATGAAGGGCGAGCCGGGGGTGATACGCAGCCGGTGCTCGCGCTCGGCGAGTTTGTACTGCTCCACCCAGTCCGCCAGGCGGGGCCGGCGGCCGGCGGCGGCGCCCCCCTGGGGGGATCCGGCGGCGAGCCAGCGACGGGCGAAAAGCATATAGGCGATGCCCAGGACGAGGACGACCGCACCAAACGGCGTGAAGCTGAAGAAATGAAAGCCCTCGGTCTCGCCGCGCTGCAGCTCGGCGTTGACCACCAGGTTGGGCGCCGTGCCCACGAGGGTCATCATGCCGCTGATCAATGCCGCCATGCTGAGCGGCATCATCAGCCGGCTCGGGGCCGTGCCGGTGCCCTGGGCAATGCGCAAGGCGACGGGTATAAAAATCGCCACCACGCCGGTCGAACTCATCACGGAACCCAACAGGGCGGTCGCGGTCATCAACAGGATCAGCAGCCGGCTTTCGCTGTTGCCCGCCGTCTTTTTCAGCCAGTCGCCCATCCGCTGCGCCACGCCGGTGCGGACCAGTCCCTCGCCCACGACAAACAGCAGCGCGATCAACACGATGCTCGAGTCACTGAAGCCGGCGAGCGTCTCGTTCATGGTGACCACGCCCGTGAACGGCAGCAGGGCCATCATGATCAGGGCCACGGCGTCCATTCGCGGCTTGTTGAGCGCAAACATCGCGACTGCGGAGGCCAGCAGGGCCAGGACTATGGCAAGTTCGGTGTTCATGGGCAGTGCACGCTGACTTGGAAAACTGGGCAGGGACTCCGGATCGCCCCGCCCCTGGTCGGGGGTCGCGCCGGATCCACGGCGTCAACGCCGGGTGACACCGGGCGACGCCGGCCGACATTTCAAGCCACCGCGGCCAGCTCGGGCCAGAGATGCGCCCCCATGCGCATCCCGGCCATGTAGGCGTCGAGCGAAAATTTCTCGTCGGGCGAGTGGGCATTGTCATCCGGCAGCGCGAGGCCGAGCATCAGCGAGTCGGCCTTCAAATGCTGCTTGAATGCCGCAATGATCGGAATGCTGCCCCCGCCGCGAACGAGCACGCATTCGTGGCCGAATCCGGACTTGGCGGCCCGCATGCAGGCCTGGGCCAGCGGCCCGGCAGGGTCCACGAGATACGGCCCCCCGCCCTGCCCTTCCGTGATGGTGAGTTTCACGGTGGGCGGACAAATCGCCTTCAGATGCTTCCTGACCAGCGCGTTGATCTGCTTCGGATCCTGGTCCGGGACGAGGCGCATGGTGATCTTGGCGCTGGCCCAGGAAGGGATGATCGTCTTGCCACCCTCCCCCTGGTAGCCGCTGGTGAGGCCATTGATTTCGAAGGTGGGCCGCGCGGCGCGTTGTTCATCCGGCGTGTAGCCCGCCTCGCCAAACAGGGCCGACACGCCCACCGATTTGCGGAATTTCGCCTCGTTGAACGGCACCTTGGCCATCTGCTTGCGCTCGTAGGCCGAAAGTTTCACCACGTCCTCGTAGAACCCCGGGATCGTGAAGCGCCCCCGCTTGTCCCGCAGCTGCCCGAGCAACTGGCACAACACCATCGCCGGATTGTCCACCGCGCCGCCAAACAGCCCCGAGTGCAGGTCGCGATCGGGCCCGTCCAGCCGGATCTCCAACGGCGCCATGCCCCGCAGCGAGTAGCAGAGCGCCGGGTGTTTCATGCTGGGAATCTCGGTGTCGGACACCACCAGGGCCGCACACGCCAGTTCCTTCGCGTTCTTCGGCAGGAACCCGTACAGCGCCTTCGAGCCCACTTCCTCCTCGCCCTCGATCAGAAAATTGACATTGCACGGCAGCGTGTTCCCGGTCTTGAGCCAGGCCTCGACCGCATTGATGTGGGCCAGATGCTGGCCCTTGTTGTCGCTGATGCCGCGGGCGTACACGTTGCGGCCGACACGCCGCGGCTCGAACGGCGGCGACGTCCAGAGGTCCAGCGGGTCCGGCGGCTGCACGTCGTAGTGACCGTAAACGAGGAACGTGGGCTTCTTCGGGTCCTGACCGGGCGTCTTCGCAATCACCACCGGGCGGCCGGACGTCGGGCGGACCTCCGCCTTGAGCCCGGCCGCGAGGGCGCGCTGGACCAGCCACTGTGCGGCACGGTTCATGTCATCGGCGTGGTCGGACTGCGCACTGATGCTCGGAATGCGGGCGTACTCGAACAGCTCCCCGATAAAGCGTTCTTCGTTGCTCGAAAGGTATTGGAGAACCGCTGCTGGAGTCATCGGGGACCACTTGTATTGCGGGTTTCCGTTTCCAGCAATTTGATTCTCGAACCGGCAGGCGGACGAGGACCGCAAGTCGAGGTCGGGCCGGTGGCGGGTGGCCCGCGTCATCTTTGTTCTGGCGAACCGGACGTCGTTGGTGATGATTTTCCCGCGCGGTGTCCGAGCCGGTTTCGCACCGAAACCCTGCCACCTCCCCCAAAAAATTCCGCAGATGATCAGACCCATGAACGCCCGGAGTTCCGGCAGCAGGGGGCTTGGGCCCAGTGCGCCCTTCACCCTGGCCATTATTTTTCTCGTCGTCGGGTGTTCGCGGTCCGAGCCGGAGCCGTCCGCCGTGACGCGTCCGGTGAAGACGGTGCTGCTGTCCGCCGGTGGGGAGCCGCGGGTGCGCACCTTCTCCGGCCGGGCCGTGGCGACCCAGGAAGCCGAGCTCGCCTTCCAGGTGTCCGGCGTGCTGATCCGCCTGCCGGTCCGGGAAGGTCAGCGGGTCGCCCAGGGCGCGGTGGTCGCCCAGCTCCGGCAGGATGAATTTGAAGCCCGGCAGAAGTCGCTGCAGAGCCAGCTGGACCAGGCGCAGGCCGCCCTGCGCGCGTTGAGGGCCGGGGCCCGTCCCGAGGAGCAGCTGCGCCTCGAGGCCGACGTGCGGGCGGCGGAGGCCCGGCTGACCAATGCCCGGTCACGGTACGGGCGTTTCAAGGAACTGGTGGCGACGGAGGCCGTGTCGCGCGAGGAATTTGAGGTTGCAGAGACCGGCCTGCTCGTCGCGCAGGAGGATCTGGAAAGCGCCCGTCAGCGGCTGCTGGCCGGCGCCGGCGGGCGCGTGGAGGACATCGAGGCCCGGGAAGCCGACGTGCGCGGGCTGGAAGCCCGGGTGCGCGAGGCGACCATCCAGTTTGAGGACAGCACCCTCCGCGCGCCGTATGACGGCGTGATTTCCCAGCGGTTTGTCGAGGAGAACCAGAATGTCCGGGCGACCGAGCCGGTGGTGCGCATTCAGAAGGCCGATGCCATTGACATCGTGGTGGACCTGCCGGAGTCCTTCATGGCCGCGGGTCTGAATCCGGGCGACGTGCTGGACGTGGTGGCGGAATTCAGCGCCGCGCCCGGGCAGCGATTCCCCCTGACCGTCAGGGAAATCGCCAAGGTCGCCGACCCGGTCACGCAAACCTTTCGCGTGCGTGCCGGCATGACCACGCCGCCCGGCACCAACATCCTGCCCGGCATGACCGCCACGGCCACCGTCACGTACCGCCGCGGCGGCCCGGCCGGGAACCGGCTCCTGGTCCCGCTTTCCGCGATTTATCAGGAGGGTGCCGGCCAGCAGGTCGCCTGGGTGATCGGGTCGGACCAGACCGTTCAGCGGCGTCCGGTAACGCTTGGGGCGACTTCGGGGGGGCTGATTGAAGTCGTGGACGGCCTCCAGCCGGGCAGCCGCATCGCGGTGGCCGGAGTGCGGTTCCTGCGGGATGGCATGAAGGTCCGCGACCTGGGGGATGCGCTCGGAGGCAACACGCCATGAATCTCGGAGTGGTTTCCGTACAGAAGGACCGGGTTTTCTACATCTCGATGCTCCTCGTCCTCCTCGGAGGGGTCTGGGCGTATCACTCCATCGGCCGGCTCGAGGATCCGGAATTCACGATCAAGGAGGCCTTGATCATCACGCCCTACCCGGGCGCAAGCGCCGAGGAGGTCGCCCTGGAAGTCAGCAATCCGATCGAAAATGCCTGCCAGACCCTCGGGCAGCTCAAGCGCGTGGAGTCCGAGTCCATTCGCGGACGCTCCATCGTCCGGGCCGTGATCCGGGACCAGTTCGACCGCGAGGCCATTCCGCAGGTCTGGGATGAACTCCGGCGCAAGATCAATGACGCGCAGCGCCAACTGCCGCCCTCGGCACGCGGACGCTCGCTGGTCATTGACGATTTCGGCGACGTCTACGGCATCTTCCTCGCCATCACCGGCGAGGGCTACACCCAGCCCGAACTCCGCCGTTACGCCGAGTTCCTCCGTCGGGAACTTCAGGTCGTGACCGACGTCAAGAAGGTGGACCTGTTCTCGGAACAGCAGGAGGTGGTCTTTCTCGAAATCTCACGACAGCGCTTGGCCCAACTCGGGATCAACGAGGAACAGATCTATGCCCAACTCCAGGCAAAGAACGTGGTCGCAGACGGCGGCCGGGTGCGCATCGGCACCGGCTACCCCGCGCTCGACCCAACCGGCGGTTTTGCCTCCGCCGACGAAATGCTCGATCTCGTGATCGGCTCCGATCGCACGGGCCGGCAACTGCTCCTCCGGGATGTCGCAACCATCCAGCGCGGCTACGACGAGCCCCCCCGGCGCATTCTCAAGTTCGACGGCCAGTCAGGCATCGGCATCGGCGTCTCGACGGTCCAGGGGGGCAACGTCGTCACCATGGGCGACGGCGTGCGGCGAAAGCTCGAGGAATTGAAGGGCAACCAGCCGATCGGCATCGAGATCGGCCAGATCAACTTCCAGCCCACGGACGTCACCAGCGCGGTCAACGCCTTCGTCCTCAATCTCGCGATGTCCGTGATCATCGTCGTCGCGGTGCTCCTGTTCGCGATGGGGGTCCGGGCAGGCGCGCTGATCGGCGGCGTTCTGTTGCTGACGATCCTCGCCACCGTGGTCGTGATGAACGCGAAGGGCATCCTGCTCGAGCGCATTTCGCTGGGCTCCTTCATCATCGCGCTGTGCATGCTCACCGACAACGCGATCGTCGTTGCCGAGGGCCTGAAGGTGGGCATCGAGGCCGGCCGGAAGAAGCTCGACGTGGTCCGCAACGTGGTCGCGCAGACCCAGTGGCCGCTGTTTGGTGCCACGGTCATTGCCGTGGTCGCGTTCGCCGCCATCGGCCTTTCGGACGACTCGACGGGGGAGTACTGCAATTCGCTGTTCTGGGTGATCTTCCTTTCCCTGGGCCTGAGCTGGATCACCGCCATAACGTACACCCCACTGCTGGGCCACCTGCTCTTCAAGCCCGACCCGGCGGCGGCCAGCCGTGATCCGTACGCCGGCCGCATGTTCCAGTGGTACCGGGGCCTGCTCGTGCTGGCGCTCCGCCACCGCTGGGTGGTGATCGCCCTTTCCGTCGGCCTGTTCGCGTCGTCGCTCTGGGGGTTCCGCTTCGTCAAACAGAGCTTCTTCCCGCCGGCGACCCGCCCGCAGTTCATGGTGGATTGCTTCCTGCCCGCCGGCACCCACATCCGCGAATCGGAACGGTTTGCCGACACCGTCCAGCAGTTCATCCAGACCCAGCCGGGGGTCCAGCACGTCTCGACGTTCATCGGCGGCGGCGCCATGCGCTTCCTGCTGGTGTACAGCCCGGAGTCGGAAAACCGGGCGTACGTCGAATTCCTCGTCAGTGTGGACGACTCCCGGAAGATAGACGGGCTGATCGAAAAGGTGCAGGCATACCTCGACCAGGAGCATCCCGACGCCAACGCCGTCGCAAAGAAATTCCTGCTCGGCCCCGGCGCCGGCGGTCGCATCCAGGCACGCTTCAGCGGTCCCGACTCCGCGGTGCTGCGCGGCCTGGCCGACCGGGCGGTTCAGGTCATCCGCGACTCGGGCAACGGGGTTTGCGTGCGGCATGACTGGCAGGAACGGGAACTCGCGGTGCGCCCCGAGGTCCTCGAACTTTCGGCGCGTCGCAACGGCATCACCCGGGTGGAGGTCGCCCAGGCCCTCGAAGCGGCCTTCGAGGGCCGCACCGTCGGCTTCTACCGGGAGCCCGGTGGCGCGGCCACCGGCGTCTTCCCGCAGGAGACGCGCCTGCTGCCGATCGTGGCCCGTCCCCCGCTCACCGAGCGCACCGACGTCAACGCGCTCCGCAGCCTGAACATCTGGAGTCCGGTGGCCGGCCGGATGATCCCGCTCAGCCAGGTCACCGCCGACGCCCGGCTCGATTGGGAGGATCCCATCGTCATGCGCCGGGACCGCTTCCCGACCATCACGGTCCATGCCGATCCCCGGACCGGCCTCCCCAGCCAGCTGTTCGCCCGGGTCCGGCCGGAGATCGAGGCCATCGAACTCCCCGAGGGCTACACGCTCGAGTGGGGTGGGGAACACGAGGATTCCGGCGACGCGCGCGGCGCCCTCGCCAAAAGGCTCCCGGGAGCGCTCCTGATCATGGTCTTCACGGTCGTCTGCCTCTTCAACTCGGTCCGGATCACCGCAGTGATCTGGCTGACCGTGCCGCTGTGCGTCATCGGCGTGGTGGCCGGCCTGCTGATCACCAACCAACCCTTCGGCTTCATGGCTCTCCTGGGAGCCCTCTCCCTGTCCGGCGGCCAGATCAAGAACGCCATCGTCCTCATTGACGAATACCGGCTGCAGTTGCACACCCTGCGCAAACCGGCCTATCAGGCGATCCTCGACGGCAGCGTCGGCCGTCTGAGGCCGGTGGCGCTGGTCCTGGTCACCACGGTGCTGGGCATGTTTCCCCTCGTCCCGGACCCCTTCTTCTCGGCCATGGCCGTCGCGATCATCTTCGGCCTCGCCTTCGCGGGCGTCCTCACGATGATCGTCGTCCCCTGCCTCTACTGCATCGCCTTCGGGATCAATGAGAATTCAACCGAACCGCTGCCGTTGAAGGACCAGGAGGATTCTTCGGCCGGCGGGGAGGCCCGGTGAGGCCGCCCGCAGCCGGAGGCGTTTCCGCATAAATCAATCCCAACGAACCCAAGAAAACCAGTCATCCATGAGTACCCTGATCGTCATCGCCTATCCCGACCTGCACCAGGCCGAGGAAGTCCGTCTCAAACTCCGCAAGCTCCAGAAGGATTACCTGATTGACCTCGAAGACGCGGTCGTCGCCACCAAGGACGCGGGTGGCAAGATCAAGCTCCACCAGGCCGTGAATCTCACCGCGGCCGGGGCCGCCAGCGGCGGCTTCTGGGGCGCGCTGATCGGAATGATCTTCCTGAACCCGCTGCTCGGCATGGCGGTCGGGGCCGGGGCCGGGGCCCTCTCGGGCAAGGTGTCCGACTACGGCATCAACGACCAGTTCATGAAGGACCTTGCAGCCTCCCTGTGTCCCGGCAGTTCCGCGCTGTTCGTGCTCGTCAAGAAAGTCACGCCGGACAAGGTGCTCCAGGAACTCGAGGGCAGCGGCGGCAAGGTGCTCAAAACGTCCCTCTCGGACGAGGACGAAGCCAAACTCCAGGCCGCACTGGATGCCGTGAAACCCTAGGCACCGCCAGGGTGGCCGCTCTCAACGGCCGGATCCTCGACCGCAGCCCCGGCCCAAACAGCCAGCCACCTCCGTGGCTGGCTGTTCTGCCTGGCGCGCGCATCGCCGTTTCACCGCGACCCTGCGTCGCGACCCGGCGTCGCGCCCCATCACCATGGCACAGCTCCGCCGGGGGAGGCCTGGTATCGGCGGTCTCACGGGCCGAGCTGGCCTGCCTGCAGGAGCGCCGGAGGATCACCATCCCTCAGCACTGCCGCGCCGGGTGGGACGCCTTGCTGAAGCGGACCGGGTGGATCCGTCCGCGTTCATACACCAATGTCCCGTCGCCGCTCAGCCCACTCGACGTGCAAGCCGGGATGCAATTCCGCTGTCACCGGCCAGTTCTTCCAACGCAACTTGCTGCTTTACAGTCCACTGAAGCTGGCTCCAGAGGTAGGACTCGGCCGACAGAGAACAGTTTTCCTGAGCAAATTGGGCCCAAATCGCCCCAAAAATGCAAGCACTCCCACAGGGCTTGCAGGAGCTCTGGCACGGTTCGCGACCGCTTCTCTCACACAGTTTCTCACACAGTCACCGCGCCCGCACTGGGGAGTCGAGAAGTCCGCAGGAGTTTCTGAGAGACTGCCGTTCGCTTCACCCGAGCAGCCGAACGTTTAGCGCGGGCTGCTCCCGGTCCGCAAGCAGCCACCAGGGCTCTTCGATGCCGGCCAGCTCCGCGGCCCACGCCACCCGCTGATCCCCGCGCAACGCCCGGTAGGCCGCCAGCGCGGCGCGGTTCGTCAGCGCTTCCTCCCGGAAGAATCTCACGCTCGTCGCCAGCCGCAGAAACGAGTTCTGGGTCATGCGGCAGAAACATGCCCGCTCCGGCGGCACAACGCCGTCCAGCCACGCCCGCGCCGCGGAATGGTGCTCATGGCTCTCAAAGGCCAGCGCGACCCAGACATTGCTGTCCACGAGCTCACTCATGACCGCCGACGTCCAGCCCGGCCTCGAACTCGGCAATCACGGCGTTGGTCAGCTTTACCGTGCCGGGGCGCCGGGAGGGGACAAGGGGGAGCCGAACTCTCTGCCCTTGCGCCGTGGGCGCCATGGCCTCCGTCGCCAACCGCAGCCGCAGGCTCTCGGCGACCAGGTCCTTCAGCTCGATCCCCTCCAAGGCGGCCTTGGCCTTCGCCTCGCTAAACAAGTCGTCCGGAATCTCCAACGTGGTCTTCACGACTCCGTTTTCCCATAACTCCATACTCCCATCAATGGCTCACAACATCGTTTCGTGGGGTGGCATGGGCCCGCGGGCCTTCCTGCGCCAATCGCATCAATTCGGGCAAGTTCTGCACAAAGCCGCTAGCCCGGATCGTTAACACGCTTTCGTCGCGAGGCGCAGCGAAAGCCCGTCTGGCAAGGCGGTCGAAGCGATTCCGAGCCGGGCTGTATGGGGACATACTGTCCGGTGAGGAATGCGAGGCCAACGCCGCCAGACGGGCTTGCAGCCAGCAGCAGCAGAAGGAGTGTGAAATATCCGGGCTGAGGCCAGCGCCTCGGCGGCCCGCTTCTTCCCTTCACAAAGCGAATACAACCGGTAGGCCAAAGCGCGCGCAGTCCCCGCCTTGGTGCCCAGCTTCGCCACCAATCTGGCGGCCCCCGAACTCGCCGCCCGTGGCGAGCACGCGGATACGGTGATGCACCTGACGCCGGCCGGCGAAGTCGCCTTGTTCCAAGTCCAGTTGGCGAAACGATGCGCCGCGCGTGGGGAAGGACACCGTCACGGCGGCAGATACTCGACGCGATTCGCGAAGTCTTCGACCGTCCCGGCCTCGGCGAGGATCTCCAGAGCGTTGATCGCCCGCCCAATGGTGATCCCGAGTTGGTGGGCGTAGATCACACCGCCGAAAGGCTTCCCGCTCCGTTGGCGCTGCGTGGCCTCCGCGAGCAGGTCTTCGTCCTGACTGAAGAGCACCCGGCCCAGCTCCGTGGCGCGGTCCAGCAACTCGGGGTCTTCCAACTCGGTGGTGCCATCCAGTTGCGCGGTCAACACATTGACGCCCCGCAGCAACAACCCTCGCGTGATGGCCGCCGGGACATGCACGTCCATGTAGAGGCCGACGCTCACGTCAGCTTGCCCATCTGACGCAAACGCTTCCGAATCGGTGACTCGCCGGCTTGCGCTCGGAGCTGCTCGACACTCTCCATGCTGCGTTGAATCTGCTCATCCATCTCGACTTTGTGATCGTAGTAATAGCCGAGCCCGGCGTGAATCTGCCCCAATGACAGGTGCGGATGCTGGAAATGGATCTCCTCCGGACTCCACCCGTGGGCGATCATGTCCAGCGCAACCTCGATGACTTTGGTGTTCGTGTCGTCAATCCACGCCACGCCGCGATCATCAAGCCGAATATGGGCGGTCGCTAAAACCGGCATCGGCCCACCGTAGCGCCTCGGTTTGTGGACGGCAACGAGGCTCTGGAACCGGCTGCGATTCATACACTGGGGGAGAGGAAGTCGACGGGTTGGCATCGCTTTTGGAGGGATCTGTCCGGGGCGCGCGGGGTCAGGGGTGTCGTTTGGGCTCTGGGATCGGGGTGTTGCTGGGGCGAAGGCGTGCGGGGGGTGCCGTTACCACGGACGAGGACGTGGCGACAGCGGCGCACTCTGGGGAGTCTTCGCGGGAGGGGTTCGGGGGTGGAGGGGCCCGGACGGCTCAGGGCGGACGTGGATTCACCAGGGGACTGAGGAAGCTTTCTTCCATTTGGCGGATTTTGGACAAGGCGCGCAGACGCGCCTCCGGCTCCAGTTCCAGGACCAGGCGGGTGAAGGTGAGCAGCGGCACCTGGGCGTAGGCGTGCCCCAGGTAGATCACCACGAACTGGTGTTCGAGATTGAGCTGACGTTGGATTTCCTCGGGGTGGCGGCCGGCCAGATCCGTACGCAGCTCCTTCCACAGTTGCCATTGGCGCAGCGTGTAGCTGAGCAGCACGAACACCACCTGGGCGCTGACCGCATTGAAGGAGCGGGAGTGGAAGTCGGTGAGGTCATGGAAGCATTTGAGCTGGCGGTGGCGTTCCTCGATGGTCGTGCGGCAGGCGTACTCCCGGGGCAAGCTCTGGGGATCGGCGAAGTCTTCGGTGGTCAAGAGAGCCCAGCCTTCCTGATGGCCGTCGGCGTAGGTTTCCCGCAGGACCACGACGTGGAGGGACACGGGGGCCTCCGCCCACTGGGGGCCCTTGATGGGACACAGCTCGCTGGCCGTGAGCACGGTGGCCGGATCCGGCGGCGGCTCCTGCGCCTTCTGCCGGGCCAGGGTTTTTCGGCGGGTCCGTTCGCGTCGCTCGATGACTTCGGGTCGCTGGGGAGCGGCCTTCAGGGGGCGACTCGGCACGATCCGGGGTTGCCAGGGCAAGGTTGCGGACAACGCCCAGGCGTCCTTCCACAGATCCATGTTCTTCTTGAGCGGGATGAGCACATCCACTCCCAGCACATTCTTGCAGTAGCTGATCCGGCCGCCGTCGATAAAGCCCCGGTCCAGGATCAACTTCTTGAGCACCCCGGGTCCCACCCGGCGCACGAAATTCTCCACCAACTGGTAGAGGATCGGTAACTCGTGGGCGTTGCCCGGCACGACCGCCACAGCGGCGTACACGTAGGACTCCCCCCGCAGATGCAGCAGACTCACCAGCTTGTAGCATCGCTCCCGGTGTGCCCGCCGGCGCTCCTGTGGCGTCAGTTGCTCGTAGTGAACCGGATGGTTGTGCTCGTCGAACCACAGGACCACCGAGCCCTCGTAGGCCGGGTTGTCCGGCACGAACAGATAACTGCCGTCCCCGACAAACACGCCCTGGGGATCAAAGAAGCCGTGGGCCTGAAACGCCTCCTGCACCGCCCCGTTGAACCACTCCTGCCACTGAGCCCCCGACACATCGTGAACAAACTTGCGCAAGGTGTCCTGATCGCAGGGACTCCGGCGGTCGTACTGGTTCTTGTCATTGAAGCCCGTGCAGTTCAGCGCCACTTCCCGGCTCTGCCGATCCAGGTGCTTGGAGGCCAGCGCCGGATCCAGGGCTCCGAGCAGCCCGCCGCACCGCACCACCCGCTCCGAGGCCAGAAAGGAATGTTCGCCGTGCAGCTTCAAACTCAGGTTGGCTGCCAGGATAAACCACCGGGGCACTTCCTCCTTTTTACGCGCCGTCGGCATCCCCTGCGCCAACTCCTCCAGCATCCGCTCTCCAAAACACAACTCGAAGAACGCCTTCTCGTCGGCCTGACCCAGGATCTCCAAACCATCGAACTCACCGCGTCCGAAGGCCTCCAGCACCCGGCGGGGATGGGGTTCAACCAGTTCCAGGTTCATCCGGGGAGGGGGCAGGCCAGGGTCGAAGTCGGGGCTCGGCCAACTGGTCAATCAGGGCCACCAAGTCCCCCGATTGCCTGACCAGACGCGCGCGGGCCAGCTGCCAGCGGCGATACTCCCGGGTCAGCGGACGCAGGCGGCCGCGTTGATCGAAGGGCACCGGGTACAGGCGGCTCTTTCCCGACTCGCTGCGGCTCAGGACCCAACAGGGGTGGAGTTCTCCGCGGGCACACCGGCAGCTGGGTTTGCCGCACTTGCGCCGCAACAGGTACAGGGAGCCCTGAACCATGGGCCCCTGGAGTTGGAGGGTGCGCAGCGTGCGCGCCATGGACTGGTAGATGCGCCAGAGCTCCTGCCGTAATCGGGCCTCAGGCTCGCTCATATCTGTAAGTGTTCTACAATGACAAATACAGACATCAACCAAAAATGACACCCCCCTCGCCGAATTCCGCTCGGCCTTTCAGTCCGTTTCCCCCACTGTCTGAATCGCAGGGACTCTTGAAGACAAGCCACCTCGGGTCAAAAGTAGTCAGTTTTCAACTGGCCACTCAGAACGGGTGCGTTAATGGTTGAAGGAGGAGGTTGAGGAGGTCCCTCGGCTAAAAGCTCCGACCAATCGTTGCTTATACAAGTTTGATCCAATCGCGCGCTGCGTGATTCTACGGCGAGTCAGCCTTACAGGTCCATGGATTCCAACCGCTTCTTCCTTAAGGTCCAATCCGGGCAAAGATTGCCGAGCTCCGAGTAAAAGGCGCTCCCGTGGTTGTGGTGCTTGAGGTGGCAGATCTCGTGGGCGATGACGTATTCGATGCACACGGAGGGGGTCTTGATGAGCTCGGGGTTGAGGCAGATGGTGCCGTCCTGGAGGGCACTGCCCCAGCGCTTGGGCATCCGCCGCAGGCACAACTTTGGCTGCGGCAGATGACGTTGGCGACACCACTCGGCCCACGAGGCAAGTCGCCGTTCGAATTGCAGCCGCGCCTGGCGGCGATACCAGGCTTCGAGCGCTTGTTTGACCGCGTTCTGATTGGCCGTTGGCGTCACGATCTGGAAGTAAGGACCTCGCAAGGACACTTCTTGCACCTCACCCTTCACGATCTTGAGGCGGTATTGACGGCCGAGGTAGCGATGGGTGGCCCCGTTCACATAGCGTAGTGCAGGCCGGAGGGCGTTCATCTCGGAGAAGGCGCGGCGCTGAGTCCTGATCCAACGTAGGCGCTTGGCGACGCGGGGTAGAATCGCTTCGAGCGGCGCCTGATCGGGAGCCGCCAGTTCCAACGTGCCATCCGGCAGTACGCTGATGGCCAGTGTCTTGCGTCGCGAGCGTTTGACCTGCGCCGGACCAGCGGCGGTGTCAATGATCTCGGGCCTAGACATCACTGGTACGGTGCATGGCGATGCGGATGACAGCCTCGATGATGGCATCCATCTGCGCGTAGGTCAGGGTGAAGCCCTTCTCCTTTTGCAGATCGAAAAGGAAATCATCCAAGTCGTTCCGCATGCGGTTCTGCGCATCCACGTTCTCCCTCCAGCGCACCACGGCATGCCTCCGGATGACTTGGTCCATGGCGACAGCGGCTTCGGCCAAAATCTGATCCGTGGGCAGCGTTGGACTCCTGGATTCGCCGCCGTAGGCAGAAGCATCTTCGCGCAGTGTGTTGCCGCCGTCTCCGTGCGACATTCCGGCAGCGGGTGCCATCTGTTCCTTGAGCGCGCCAAACAGCGCTCGCGACAGATCGTTCTGCTTCAAGACCTCGGGCACGTCCTTGGCATTGCCGCCGCGCACCTCCTCCATGATCTCGGTCACCTTGGCGAGATACTGCGCCTCGCTGATGCGCTGGGCCTTGTAGTCATCAATGGCCTGCTGGAGCAGGGCGGAGAGCTTGCGGTAGAAGAACGGGTCGTCGTCCATCCTCTCCGTGATCGTCTTCTTGGTGCGATTGGCAATGGTGTCGGCCTTGGCGCGCGGGGATTTGGCCTTTTCCACCTCGGCCTCGAAGGCTTCGCGCTCAAAGATGTTCACCGGTTCCACCACCTGGATGACCTCCTCCGCCTGCACGTAGGTGTTCAGCAGCTTCTGGATCTGCTTCTCGTAGTCGCGATAGTCAATCTCCTCCGCATAGCGCAGCTTCACGCTGGCCCGGAGCTTCTGGAAGAAAGCCGCGTCCGCCTTGTAGCGCTTCACTTGGGCTTCAGGCGCGGCGTTCACCCAGTGGATGCTGGACGAGGCTAGCTTCAGCACGCGGCTGAACTGCCACAGGCGCGTGTAGAAGTCCTCGCGCTTGTCCTTCTCTGCTAGCAGCACCTCAAAAGCTTCCTCGTCCTTCTTGTTCGGGATCTCCTTGAAGAGGTCCCACAGCGCGTCATGCAGGCCGGGCAGCTTCTTGATCTCCTCCGCGAGGTTCGTCAGCGTGCCTTCAAGGTCCTCCGCGTCGAACTGCTCATCGAGGCTGCTGTAAAGCTCCAGCGCCTCGTGCAGTTCCGTCACCACGCCGTAGTAGTCAATGATGTGGCCGTGATCCTTGCCGGGGTGCAGGCGGTTCACGCGGGCGATCGCTTGCAGCAGCGTGTGACTTTTCAGGCTGCGGGCGATGTAGAGCACCACATTGCGCGGCGCATCAAAGCCCGTGAGCAGCTTGTCCACGACGATGAGGATCTCCGGTTCCTCGCCCTTCTTGAAGGCATCGATGAGGCGGCGGTTGTATTCCTTTTCGGTGCCATACTTCTGCATAATGGCCTTCCAGAAGAGCTCCACGCTCTCGTCCTTCTCCGCCGTCGGGTGCTCCTCGGGATTCTCGATCTCCGTGGGGCCGGAGATGATGACCTCCGTGCTCACCTTGCCGAACTGGTCAAAGTAACCCTTCAGCAGCAGCGCCTCCTTCTTGCCCGGCGCGGTGAGCTGGCCCTTGAAGCCCGTGCCCTTCCACTGGCTGACGTAATGCTTCGTCACGTCCCAGGCGATCAGGTAGAGGCGGCTGTGCAGGCGGTTCAGCTCGTCCCGGGCGGCAAACTTGCGCTTCAGGTCGGCCTTCTGTTCCGCGGTCAGGCCTTCGCACAGCTCGTCAAACATCGTGTCCACAGGCTTGTCCTTCACCTCCTGCAGGATGTGGCGGCCCTCGTAGAGCAGCGGCACCACCGCCTTGTCCTCCACCGCGTCGCGGATGGTGTAGGCGGGCTCGATGAAGCCGCCGAACTTGGTCGCCGTGCTCTTTTCCTTCTTCATCAGCGGCGTGCCGGTGAAGCCGATGTAGCAGGCATTGGGGAGCGCCTTCTGCATCTGGATGTTCGCCTCGCCGTATTGGCTGCGGTGGCTTTCATCCACGAGGACAAAGACATCGTCCTTCAGGTGGCGCAGCTCGCGGGCGGCCTTGGCGGCGGCCTCGAACTTGAAGAGCACCGTCGTGATCACGGCCACGCGTTCATCACGCAGCAGCTCGATCAGATGCGCCCCGGTCTTCGCCTGCTGCGGATCCTTGCCGCACTGGTGGAAGGTCTTCGTGATCTGCTCGTCCAGGTCGATGCGGTCCGTAACGATCACGATGCGCGGGTTCGGGATGCTCTCATCCAGCGCCAGCGCCTTGCCCAGCAGCACCATGGCCAGGGATTTGCCGCTGCCTTGCGTCTGCCAGATCACACCGCCCTTGCGGCGGCCCTGCACGTCCCGCTGCTTCACGCGGTCCAGCGTGGCCTTTATGGCAAAGTATTGCGGGTAGCGGGCCACCTTCTTCACCGCGCCGCCCTCGTCGTAGAGGATGAACTGCCGCGCCAGCTCGATCAGCCGATCCGGACGGCACAGGGACCACAGCAGGTGATCCTGCGGCGTCGGTTCCCGCTGGTGCAGCATCTGCTGCTCAAAGGCTTCGCGGGCATGCGCAAAGACGCCTTTGAAAAGCTTCGCATGCTCTTCCGGCCGCACCGGGCTGTTCACCGCCTGACGCACGGCGACGGTCACGTCCTGCATCTCCCGCCATTTAGACCAGAACTTCAGCGGCGTGCCCGTCGTGGCATAGCTGCCGTCATTCTTGTTCAGTGCCAGCATCAGCTGGCTCAGGGTGAAGAGCTGCGGGATGTTTTCCTCCTGCCAGTTGCGCACGCTCTGGCTCATCGCCTGCTTCAGCGAGTCCTTGGCATCGGGCCGCTTGCACTCGATCACCACCAACGGGATGCCGTTCACGAAGCACACGATGTCCGGCCGCCGGGTCTCATGGCTGCCGGTACGCTCCACCTCAAACTCCGCGGTGACGTGGAAGACGTTGTTCCGCGGGTTCTGCCAGTCGAGGTAGCGCAGGGTGAACCCCTTCGTCTCCTGCTCGATGGTCTGGTCCAGGCTTTTGCCCAGCGTCAGCAGGTCATAGACCTTCTCGCTGGTCCGCACCAGGCCTTCAAAGGGGATGTCCCGCAGCGCCTCGATGCCCTTGGCGATGTTTTCCTCCGAGAACGCCACTTCCCGGCCTTTGAAGCTGATCTTGTTCAGGCGCTTGATCTGGCCGGCCAGAACCCTTTCCAGAATGACACGCCCCAGCCGGCCTTGGCGCTCCACCGCGCACTCCTCCGGGCTCAGGTAGGTGAAGCCGAGCTGCTGGAGCAGCCGCAGCGCGGGAATCTGGCTGATGAGGGCTTCTTGGAAGGACGGGGTCATGAAGTTGGAATCTTCACCGTCAGTCTGCGGCAAACGCCAACACCGTGGCCATGAATTGATTGAAGCTGGGAGACCGATTCTGATCGGCCTGCATGTGCGGTGTGATGTTCTGCGCCCAGTTGCATTTCTCCTGACCAATCCGCATCCATCCCTCCTTTTTGAGCGATTCGGAACCGCCGGGGTAAACCGCATCCGCCAGACACTCCCACGTTCCGCAGATGGAATCCTGTTCGTAATTCGTCATCACCGAGTTCTTTGCCGTTGGGTAAGCGGCCCGAATCGCGGGCTGATCCCCAAGAAGCCACGCCTCACCCTCCTCAATGGCTAGGCAGAAGGCGTGGGCCGGGCATGGGCGGATGGTGGTTGTCAGAGCTTTGAGTTCCTTCTCAAAGCCAGCCTTGTTCCGATCATCCAGATCACAGACGACGATCACCACCGCAGGAGAACTTGCAGAGGCTTTTCCATACCCGGCCAGCAGACGCGGGAGTTGGTCCAGAAGGATGCGTTTGCTCGCATCCGCTGACGGCTTCATGCCTTTTGGAATGCGGCCGATGCCCTTGTAAGGATGCACCCTGTAGGTGTGAGCGCCTTCGTCGGGCAGCAGTTTCGGAAGCAGCAGTTCCAGCATCTGTTTGCCAGACTGGTCCTCTGTGAGGAACTCGAAGTGCATGGCCTATTTGCTGTCGAGATAGTCGCTATACCAAAGGCCACCGAGGGGGAGTTCCTGTTTGACCATCTCCACGACCACCGGATCGGCGCTTGCCCGGCGGACGGTGGAGAAGCCATCCTTTTGCTTTTCTAGAATCCAGACTTCTTCCGGCGCCAAGGCATCCACAAAATAAGGTTGGTGAGTGGTGATGAAGACCTGCGAGCTACCCCTATGGCCGGTGGCATGGGTGCGGAATTCATTTGCCAAGGCGGCCAGCAGCTTATGGTAAAGACCGTTTTCCGGCTCTTCGATGCAGATGAAAGGAGGCGGGTCCGGATCTTCCAGCATCAACAGATAGGCAAAGACTTTCAGCGTTCCGTCAGACATCTGCTGCGCATAAAATGGATCTTCAAACCCGAGGTCATTAAAACGCAGCAAAAGGCGTCCATCCGCGCTTCTCTCCGTGTCAATCCTCTGAATACCAGGGATCCTCTTCGCGATCCGGTCCAGGATGCGCTGAAAGCGCCCTTTGTGCTCACGCTCCATGAACTGTACAACATTGCCCAGATTGTCGCCGTGCATGTTGAGGTGCTTCTGCGGCCCGGCTAGTGGCAAGCTGCGAGCGGCATCGGGCGTGAAGTAGCTCAAATACCAGCCTTCAATGAAGCGCCGGAAGGCGGCGATGCGTGGATGCTGTTTGAGCGATCCCAGCGTGGCCACGCCAAGCATCCGCGGGCTGTCCAACTGCACCTCCTCGTTTTCCGCACTCTCATGCTTGGCACTCTGGATCACGTCTTCAATGTCCATCGTCTCCTGCTGCTGGCCTTCATACTCGCCCTTCCAGGCGACTCCGCGTCCGCCGGAGAGCCACAGGAAGGAGTAGGGGCGACCGCTGCTCTGCCCTTTCCGACGCTGCCTGAGACGCTCCCTTGCCACATAGGGGCGCTCGTCGCGCTTGTTCACATCGATCGAAAGTTCGTAAGTGATGGGACGATTGTTACCGTCTTCACGGTAATACACTTCAAACTCGATCGGACCGTCGCTCCCTCGCGAGTGAATCCGCTCAAACCCGCCTCGCTGCCTCATGTCACAGGCCTCCTCCACCCCGTGCTTGAGGCAGTCGGCGAGAAACCCGAAAGCATCAAACAGGCTGCTTTTTCCGACACCGTTTTGACCGATGACGACGGTCATGGGAGTTAGCCGCTGGTTGTGGTCGTTCCAGAGCTTGCCCAGTTGCACGTCTTTTAGCGTGCGGAAGTTGCGAATGCGGAATCCTTCGATGAGCGGCATAGCGTTAGAATCGGTGGCTGGTGAATGAAAGTCACTCGACGGTTACTCGAACTTTTCCCGTCAGGAGGCGCTGCATCAGGCCGCGCTTTTGCTGGTCGAGGGCGGTGCGTTGGGCGCGGAGGAGGATGAGTTGCTGGTCGGCAGTATCGAGGATGGCGGCGATGTGGCGCTGCTCGTCGAGCGGAGGACACGGGAAGGTGAACTCGGCAAGGTCCGAGAAGTAGATTCGGACACGGACGCTGCCATTGCCGCCACGCGTCACAAACGATTGCCACATCCACGATTGGCGCAGGTGATCGAGGTAGGATGGCAGGAGCATTCCGGGATGACAGCGGAAGACCACGTAGTCACCGCTGACCATCACGGTTTCAACCCCCTTCCAGCGAGCGATGGAGCCGATGTTGATTCTCATAGGGTTGTAGGCAAACCAGTCGGTTTCAACTTGTTTGCAACGGTCGAAGGATTCGCCCTTCACATGGTCACGCATGGGCACGACCCCTTCAGCCTTTGTCACGCCAAAGAGCCTGTCAGTCCCCATCCGGCCCTTGTTCTGATCTGCGACGTTCTCGGCCACATCGCCCAGCGCGACCTTCTTCCACTTGCCTTTGAATCCGGGAACTCGTTTCTTGCCGGTGATGAGCTGCTGCATGAGGGCCTTCTTGCGGCGCTCCTGGGCTTCGATGAGGGCGTCGAGCTGGGTCATGGCATCGTCCCACGTCGTCAGGATGTCGGCGATTCTGCGTTGTTCGGGGAGGGACGGGAGATCAATCACAATTTCACCGATTCTGCTACCATTGACTGACGGAACTGCTCCCTCCTGTCGAAACCTGCCCAAGTCCACGGTAAGCATGAACTGATACAGATAGTGGCGGTCAACGTTTTCAGCCTCCAGGGCCATCATATTATTGTCGATAATCGTCGGCCGTGTGAGCATTCGCCGTTTGTTAGTCAGCATGGCACCTCCTACCTTGGCAAAGACGATTGAGCCTTTGGGCTGCGCTTTGGCCTTGAGCTTTCGTCGAACTTCTTCCGTTACCCAGTTGTTGGCATGAACCACATGCCTTTCGTTGCCGGGTAGATTCAGGTCACTCACCTTGATAAACGGAAAGTCACCTGATTCAATTCCTTGGTAAGCATCTGGGAATCCGGAACCACCCCCAATCTTGGCAATTTCGCCCAGCGTCGTTGTTTTCCAGCCGTGCAGCTTTTTCATACCCACAACTCCTCCAGGTAAGCCGGCAGCTTCTGGCGCACTGCGGCGATTTCGGATTCGAGATGTGTGATGTCTGCCTTCACGCTTCCTCCCCTCTCTCCGCGGCCTTTTGCTGGGCTTCGAGGCTCTTGGCAGTCTCTTCCAGCGCACGGAAGTCCTCGGCGTCGGCGGCCATGCGTTCAGTTTCCCGGCGGCGACCGTCGAACTCCTCGTAGCGTTGGGAGACGATCTCCTTCATCCGCTCGTGGCTCACCCGGCCCGCTCCCTGGAGCACGGGGCGCTCGTTGAATTCCAACATCCGATCCACGTTGGTGCGCCAGTAGTCGAGATCGAGCAGCTTCCCGGATTTCACCCGCAGCTCGGCCTGTTCCAGGAAGATCACGGTGAGACGGTTGAGGGTGTCCACCTCGTCGGCGGTGAGGTAGTTCTTGGCGACCAAAATGTCGGTCTTGCGGACCCGCGAACCGCTCCACGACTGGAGGTTCATGTTGGGCAGCGCCGGGTCGGCCCGCTGGAGGACCAGCTCAGCGGCGGTTTGCCGGGTGACGGCAAAGAGCATCTTGTTCTGGATCTCGGCGAAGAAGCGGGCGGACTCGGCCGGGTCGTCGCGGTAATCGCGGCTGAGGGCCAGGAGGTCGCGGACCTTCTGGTAGAAGCGTTGCTCGGACGCCCGGATTTCCCGGATCCGGGCGAGCAGCTCGTCGAAGTGATCCCAGCCGCCGCCGGGATTTTTGAGGCGTTCGTCGTTCATGACGAAGCCCTTGACCAGGTATTCCGCGAGGTGGGCGGTGGCCCACTGGCGGAACTCGGTGCCGCGGGGGGAGCGCACCCGGTAGCCGACGGCGAGGATCATTTCCAGCCGGTAGAGCTTAGTGCGGTAGTTCTTGCCGTCGGCGGCAGTGATTAAGGATTTCTTAACAACTGAACCATCCGGCAACTCCTTTTCTTTCAGGATGTTGCGGATGTGGATGTTGACGTTGGCCGTGGTGGTTCCGAACAGGTCGGCAATCTCCGCCTGGGTCAGCCAGACGGTGCCGCCGTCCACCCGCAGGGCGAAGTCGGGCCGTCCCTTTCGGCCGGGATAGAGGACCACCGGCGGGGCCGGGTCAGGGGCTGGGTTCATAGTCCGAGTTCCTTGAGGTAGCCGTCCATCTTGACCCGCACGGTGGCGAGTTCGGATTCGAGGCGGGTGATGTCGGCCTTCACGGCATCGAGGTCGATCTCGGCCTCTTCCTCGAAGGTATCCACGTAGCGGGGGATGTTGAGGTTGAAGTCGTTGTCGGCGAGCTCCTGCGGGGTGGCGCGGTAGGCGTATTTTTCGACGGTCTGGAAGGCGCGGTAGGTGTCCACGATCTTCTGCACGTGCTCCTCGGTGAGGACATTCTGGTTCTTGGCCTCCTTGAACTCACGGGAGGCGTCGATGAAGAGGACGTCGCCCAGGGTCTTTCCCTTGTTGAAGATCAGGATGGCGGCGGGGATGCCGGTGCCGAAGAAGAGATTGGCCGGCAGGCCGATCACGGCCTCCAGCAGGTTTTCCTCGATGAGGCGCTGGCGGATTTTGCCCTCGGCCGCTCCCCGGAAAAGCACGCCATGCGGGACGACGACGCCGACCTTGCCGGTGCCCTCGCGGGCGGTCTCGATCATGTGGGTGATGAACGCGTAGTCGCCCTTGGACCGGGGCGGCAGGCCGCGGTGATAGCGGTGGAACGGGTCCTTCTCCGCGTCCTCGTGTCCCCATTTGTCGAGGGAGAACGGGGGATTCGCCACGACGATGTCGAAGCGCATGAGGTGGTCCCCCTCGATGAGGCGGGGATTCCGCAGGGTGTCGCCCCACTCGATGCGGAAGTTGTCCATGCCGTGGAGGAACATGTTCATTCGGCAGAGGGCATGGGTGGTGCCGTTCATCTCCTGGCCGAAGAGGGCGAAGTCGCGCTCATCGGCCTGACGGCCCACCTTGATCAGCAGGGAACCCGAGCCGCAGGAAGGGTCGCAGATCGTCTGCCCCTTCTTCGGCGCGAGCAGCCGGGCGAGCAGGCTGGAGACCTGGCCGGGCGTGTAGAATTCCCCCGCCTTTTTGCCGGCATCGGAGGCGAAGCGCTCCAGCAGATACTCATACACGTTCCCGATGACATCCTCCTCGCCCACGCCGGAAGTCCGGAGGTCGAGCCGTTGGTCGGCAAAGTCCTGGAGCAGGAGCTTCAACCGTGCGTTGCGGTCCTTGGTTTGCCCGAGCTTCGATTCGGAATTGAAGTCCACCTCACGGAACACGCCTTCCAGCTTGGACTTGTTGGCCTCCTCGATGCCGGCAAGGGCGACATTCATGCGCTCGCCGATGTCAGCCTCATTGCGCAGGGCGTAGAGGGAGTAGAAGTCGCAACCCTCCGGAAGCTGGAAGCGCTCGCGGGCGAGGCGCCGGCGCACGCGCTCCGCGTCACCGTGGTATTCCTTCAGGTAGGCGTCGCGATGGACGCGCCACACGTCGGACATGTATTTCCAGAAGAGCATCACGAGGATGTAGTTCCGGTAGTTCTCGGCATCGACGACGCCACGGAACGTGTCACAGGCGCGCCAGGCGACGTCGTTGATCTCGGATTGATTGATGCGGTTCATTTTTGGGCTGGATGGGCGAGTTTCTTGGCGGCTTGGAGGAGCTGGCCGGTGGTCAACCTGGCTCTCAGGGTGGCGATTTGCTCCGTCAGGCTGCGTTCTGACAGCTGCAGCCGGGCTGCCTCCGCGATCTTCTTCTGTGTTCCCAGGGGCGGGAGCGCGATGCCGAGGGTCTTTAGCGCATCGCTTTGGATAATTTTCACGTGGGTGCCCGTGCGGCGTTCGTCGAAATGCCGGGCGGCCTCGTCACTTCGGAGATACCAGGCCAGGTAATCCGAGAGCAGCACCTGAGGGTCGGGGCGAAGAATGAAGAACTGGGCCCCGGCCAGGGCATCCGCGTGGCTGAGTTCGAAGACGCAGGCCGTCGTGCGAGCGCCGCGGTTGGGGAACAGAACGTCACCCGGTCTGAGCAACAAATCGGCGCTGACGGATTCTTCAGGATCGATTCGGTCGAACTGATCCGTCAGCAGTTGGCCGTCATGTGAGATGTCGCCAATCCTGACCAGCTGGAACCGCCCGTTGGGGACGGGACGGGTCGCGTCCCGCCCCCGCAGGGTGGCGCCCATGCGGATTTCGGCCATGGAGCCCAGTTCGGTCATGCGTTTTGAAATTGGATTCCGCACTCAAGGCGACTTGGAACAAAGGCTCTGCGAACTCTCGCTTGGCCGCCTTGTTGCTCAACTTGGATCCAGCATACTAGCTAAGTGTGCTCTGTCAACTATTGATTTTAGTCACACTTGGTAATCGTGAAATGCACCATAGCGTCCCAAAGTCATGCTGAGCGCGAGGCGCCGGAATTCGAGGGCGGGCTTGGAACTGACCTCATGGGGGCTGATACGGCTCATCAGCGAAGACTTCAAGCCGATGAACCGAATGGGCGGGCGATCTACGGTCAGCGAAGGCGGTGGTCGAGCATTTCGGCCTCCCGTGCGACGCTCTCCTCACCACAGGAGGACCGTGGAGGACTTTGAGTCACTTCTTCGCCGCTCCCAGTCAATCCACCACCTGCCGCAGGAGCCCGTTGGCCCGGGTGAGTTCGAAGGTGGGGCGGCCGGGTGAGACGGTGTTCACGAGGTCGGTGACGGCGCCCAGGGCGTCACCGAGGCGTTCGCGGTCTTTGGCCCCCAGCTTCACCGTGTCCCAGCGGTCCATTTCGCCGGAGGCGGTCAGGGCGCGGCGAAGGGCTGCCTCGGGGACATGCCCCTGCATCCAGGCGGTGAAGACTTCGACCACGGCGGCGTTGTGGTGGCTGTCGAGGACGTCCTTCAGACGCCAGAGGCTCACCGGATGGTGGCCGTTGTACAGGGAACAGAGGAAGCGGCGGAGGTGGACAGCGCTGTGGGTGTCGGGGTCCCGGGCAATGGTGTCTGCGGTCTGGCTGAGGGCGACCTCGGCTTTCGACCTGGCGACGGCGGCTGCCTCCATGTGTGCGGCGGACTGGAAGGATGGGGCGGCCAGAACGGCACTCAGGAGGGTGCGGACGGCTTCCGGTTGGGCGCCGGTGAGATCGGACCGCCAAGGGCGGCCACCTTCGGCAGGGATTGCCGTCAGGCGACTCCCCGTGATGCGCAGGGATGCGCGTCCATTGGAGTACTCGCCGGGGCCGGTGCGCTCGAAACCGTGGGCTTCCAGGATCTCACGGAACCAGGATTGCTCGGCGATGGGTGGATGGGCGATGTCACCACTCATTCCTGGTCATTACCATGGATCGGGACAGCGCGCATGCATGAAGGCGGAATGAGTGAGGAATGACGGGGG